>JAPPNM010000110.1 GCA_028873825.1 Gemmatimonadota bacterium
AGAACTTCATCACCATGGCCTACCTGGTATGCGGCAAACTGACCTTCAACCTGCCAACCTGAAACAGCGAGGAGGCGAAATTGCACTGTTGCCGGGTGCGCAAAATTGCACACATGTGGGCATCCAAAATGGCACGGTGCGGGACCGGGGCGGGAGCCGTTCGGGCGGCGATTCGTGGACCGGAGCATCGTCGGGCCTGAAGGGGGATCGGGGTGTACTGTCGCCTCCATTCAAGGAGGGAGGCGCAGTGTTCGAGAGAGAGAAGAGGGTTCTGGCCCGGCACTATCTGGACGAGGGGATGAGCAGGGCGGAGGTCGGCCGCCGGGTCGGGATCGGCAGGCGGACGGTGTACAACTGGATTGCGGACGGGCTGCTTGAGGGTCGCCTGGGAGACCAGCGTGGCGGATACGGTCCCCGGCGGCCCGGTGCATCGAAGCTGGATCCGTTCAAGGGGATCATCCGGACGCGGCTGGCCGGGTATCGCGAGCTCAGCGCGGCGCGTCTGTTCGAGGAAGTGCGAGCGGCGGGGTACCCCGGAGGGTACGATCAGGTAAAGCGGCACGTTCGG
The DNA here is from genome assembly GCA_028873825.1 of Gemmatimonadota bacterium. Taxonomy (GTDB): domain Bacteria; phylum Gemmatimonadota; class Gemmatimonadetes; order Longimicrobiales; family Gaopeijiaceae; genus Bin94. The sequence continues at coordinate 569 of JAPPNM010000110.1, forward strand.
GAGGTCCGGCCGCGGGAGCCCGCGGAGCGGCCCGTGCGGTTCGAGACGCCGCCGGGGCATCAGGGCCAGGTGGACTTCGCGGAGTTCCGGCTGCCCTGGGGCAAGCGGCATGCGCTGATGGTGGTGCTGGGGTACTCCCGGCGGCTGTGGCTGCGGTTCTACGAGCGCCAGACGATGGGGGGTGGTCATCCGCGGGCTCGAGGAGTCGTTCGCATCGTTCGGCGGGGTTCCGGTGGAGATGCTGTTCGAGCAGATGAAGGCGGTGGTGCTTGCCGACGGGCGGCACTCGGGTGGGCGCCTCGTCGAGAACCCGGAGTTCCGGGGCTTCGGCGACCACTGGGGCTTCCGGATCCGGGCCTGCCGCCGGTACCGCGCGCAGACGAAGGACAAGGTCGAGCGCCCGGTCCGCTACGTGCGGGGGAACTTCTTCTACGGCCGGGACTTGCCGTCCGACGACGACCTCAACGCGCGGGCGCGGCAATGGCTCGACGAGGTCGCCAACGTGCGGGTCCACGGGACGCTCGGAGAGCGGATCGACGACCGCTTCGCACGGGAGCGGCCGCTGCTCGGTCCCCTGGCCCCGCATCGTACCGGCCGGTCGTGCCGAGGCCTGGGCCTTCGGAGGCGCCGGCACCGGCGCGGACCGCCCGCGCAACCCCGAGGGTCGAGGTCGAGCGCCGCCCCTGGGCGAAGTGAGCGTGGTGATGGTGACGGTGGGTTGATGTGTGAGCGCGGGATGGTGACCGGGCCCGGGCGCGTGAAGCGGGTGGGGGAAGGTGTGAGCGTGGCGATGGTGGGTGGGCCGGAGTGGGTGTGGGGGAACGGGTTGGAGGGATGAGAGAGGGCGCGCAAAATTGCACACATGTGGGCATCCAAAATGGCACGGTGCGGGACCGGGGGCGGGAGCCGTTGGGGCGGCGATTCGCGGACCGGAGCATCGTCGGGTCTGAAGGGGGATCGGGATATTCTGTCGTCTCCACTCAACGAGGGAGGCGCAGTGTTCGAGAGAGAGAAGAGGGTTCTGGCCCGGCACTATCTGGACGAGGGGATGAGCAGGGCGGAGGTCGCCCGCCGGGCCGGGATCGGCAGGCGGACGTTGTACAACTGGATTGCGGACGGGCTGCTTGAGGGTCGCTTGGGAGACCAGCAGGGCGGATACGGTCCCCGGCGGTCCCGCGCATCGAAGCTGGATCCGTTCAAGGGGATCATCCGGACGCGGCTGGCCGCGTATCCCGAGCTCAGCGCGGCGCGCCTGTTCGAGGAAGTGCGGGCGGCGGGCTACCCCGGAGGGTACGACCAGGTGAAGCGGCACGTTCGGGAGGTCCGGCCGCGGGAGCCCGCCGAGCGGCCCGTGCGGTTCGAGACGCCGCCGGGGCATCAGGGCCAGGTGGACTTCGCGGAGTTCCGGCTGCCCTGGGGCAAGCGGCATGCGCTGATGGTGGTGCTGGGGTACTCCCGGCGGCTGTGGCTGCGGTTCTACGAGCGCCAGACGATGGGGGGTGGTCATCCGCGGGCTCGAGGAGTCGTTCGCATCGTTCGGCGGGGTTCCGGTGGAGATGCTGTTCGAGCAGATGAAGGCGGTGGTGCTTGCCGACGGGCGGCACTCGGGTGGGCGCCTCGTCGAGAACCCGGAGTTCCGGGGCTTCGGCGACCACTGGGGCTTCCGGATCCGGGCCTGCCGCCGGTACCGCGCGCAGACGAAGGACAAGGTCGAGCGCCCGGTCCGCTACGTGCGGGGGAACTTCTTCTACGGCCGGGACTTGCCGTCCGACGACGACCTCAACGCGCGGGCGCGGCAATGGCTCGACGAGGTCGCCAACGTGCGGGTCCACGGGACGCTCGGAGAGCGGATCGACGACCGCTTCGCGCGGGAGCGCCCGCTGCTCGGCCCCCTGGCCCCGCATCCGTACCGGCCGGTCGTGCCGAGGCCTGGGCCTTCGGAGGCGCCGGCCCCGCCGCGGACCGCCCGCGCGACGCCGAGGGTCGAGGTCGAGCGCCGCCCCCTGGGGGACTACGCGCTCTTCGCGGAGAGATCGCCGTGAAGGCGCGGTCGCGACGGGAGCGCATCGCCGCCCAGCTGGCCGACCTGAAGATGCCGGGCGCGCTGGAGGGCCTCGACGAGGTGCTGGCCGGGGTGGACGGAGGCGGGTTCACGGCGGCCGAAGCGATCGAGCGGCTGCTCGCGGCCCAGATCGAGCTGCGCAACAGCCGCCGGTTGGCGACGGCGATGCGCTCCAGCCGTCTGCCCGGGCTGAAGAGGCTCGCCGACTTCGACTTCAGCTTCCAGCCCTCGATCCGGCGGGAGCAGATCGACTCGCTCCACGAGCTCGGCTTCCTGGAGCGCCGCGAAAACGTGGTGTTTCTCGGGCCTCCCGGGGTGGGCAAGACGCATCTGGCGATCAGTCTCGCGGTCACGGCCGCCGAGAGCGGGCGGAGGATCTACTTCGGCACGCTGGCCGATCTCATCGACTCCCTCGAGGACGCCCACGCCGCGGGCCGGCTCAAGCAGCGCCTCCGGACGCTGACCCACCCCGCCCTGCTGGTCGTGGACGAGATCGGCTATCTCTCGGTCACACCGAACGGTGCCAGGCTGTTCTTCCAGCTGGTCAACTCCCGCTACGAGCGCGCCTCGACCGTGCTGACCTCGAACAAGGGCTTCGAGCACTGGGGCGAGATCCTGCACGACGAGGTCATGGCGGCCGCCCTGCTCGACCGGCTGCTCCACCGGTCCCACATCGTCAACATCCGGGGCAACAGCTTCCGGATGCGAAGGCACATGGATCTGTCGAAGGCCATCCACCCGACGGCGTCCAGGGCGGCGGACGCAGAGAGAGCCCGGAAGGGGGACGAATCGTGAGGCGTCGCCACTCCGGGACGGCCCCCGCTCCGGTCGCTACGCTCCCTCCGCAGGGGCCGTCCCGGAGTGTGCCATTTTCAATGCCCGAAAGTGTGCCGTTTTCAATGCCCATTGACAGGGATTGTTGCCGGGCGGGGGACTGCCTGAGCGTGGCGGGCATGGAACTCGTGATGTGGTCGGAGGGGGTGAAGGGGTGAGGTGTGGGGGGGGGAGGTCGAGGCGTCAGCGCCGATATGGTGACCCGAGTTGGGCGGATGAAGCGGTGGGGGTAGGTCCGAGTGTGAAAGCGGGTGAGAGCGTGAGGTGGTCGGGGGGCATACGTGAGCGCCGAAATGGTGACCGAGTCGGAGCGGGTGTGGGTGCCGCGCCAGAAGCGGTGGTTGTGATGGGGGTGAATCGTGGTATTATTTACGCCATGCCCGGTGAGTCTCCAGTGACCCTATGACCTGATCGATCACATGATGAGAGAAGCCACTCCTTCCGCTCCGGCTCTCGATGCTGTCAGCTTGTTCTCGAACTGCGGTGCGGGGGATGTCGGGTTTTCGGCGGCAGGGTTCCGTTTTCGAGTTATGGCCGAGCTCGCAAGGAGCCGCCTCCGAGTCGCGTTGCGTAATCATCAGGAGGCCGAGGGCGTTCCAGGGGACTTACGACGGACCTGGCGAGACGTTGTGGACCGTTGGCGCTGGCTCCATGGGCCGGCCAGGCCAGCTCTCGTTGCCGCCTGTCCACCTTGCCAGGGGATGAGTACAGCTCGAAGCGATCGCGGCCCACAGGACGATGCGGAAGCTGGCTCGCGAGACGGAAGGAATCTTCTGGTGCTGCCCATAGCACACATCACGAAGGCCCTTAGGCCCACATGCGTGGTCGTCGAGAATGTGACTGGGTTCCTTCGTCGAATGGTGAGGGATCCCGAAACCGGTGAGGGAATCTCGGCAGCCCGACTCCTCGTCCGCCTGCTGGCCAAAGACTATGTCGTTTACCCGTTCTTGACCGATCTGGCTGACTTCGGGGTCCCGCAAAGACGGAAGCGGGCTTTCCTCACGTTCTTACGGCGATCTTCGCCTGCAACCGGTTTTCTTCGCCGTGAGAACCGGGCACCCTACCCTGCTCCTTCGCATGCGCCGGACCACGGCGGCAACCATGTCTTACTCCGAGCAGCTCTCGGCCGCTTCCAGCTTCCTGCGCTAGACGCAGGAGACTCAGCATTGGCCCGCGATTCCCGATATCCCTTTCATTTCGTGCCAGTATGGCCAACGCGCCAGCATCGGATGGTGGCTGCCATACCAGCGGGCTCTGGGGCAAGCGCGTGGGAGAACGACGATTGCGGCGGTTGCGGACCCGTTGAAGCGGATGCAGAAACAGTCGAGTGTCCGGTGTGCGGAGAACCCCTTCTTCGTCCCATCGTGCGCCGAGAAAGACGCAACAGGCTAGTCCGAGGTTTCCGTCGGGCCAGCTACCGACGAATGGAACCCGATCGCCCTGCGGCGACGATCACCACTGCGTCCGGCCGGATCGGAGGCAGCAGGACCATCCATCCCTTTGAGAACCGGGTCTTGAGCCCCTTGGAATGCGCACTTCTCCAGACGATACCTCTGGGTTTCGACTGGGGAGACGCCTTGGAAAGAAGAGGGGTTTCGGAAGTTCGAGCCATGATCGGCGAGGCTGTTCCACCACACTTTACCGAAATGCACGGTCTCGTCCTTGTGTCCTTGTTGACTCAAACGGACCGCGGTCTCTCCTTGATTGACCAAACTGACGTCCGTTGCAAGAACGCCCGTCGAGGCCTTGCGTTCTCACTGACATGACAATTCACTACTTCAAGCGACGGCCAAGGGCCCGGCCCCGGCAGCCAATCAAGCGAGATGGAGTCGCCACGGAACGAGAGGTGTGCCATGCCTAGTGCGGGTACTATAGCGTCCCAGGTTGCTGAACTCGTCCAAGCCTCTGAGGAAGAAGGCGGTCCCGATCCAGTCGTTGGCGAGGTGGTCCTCCAAGTTGACTACCAGATAATCGAACACTTCTCTGAGCATCTTTACGCTTCGCCTAACAAGGCCGTGGAGGAGTTGGTGGCGAATAGCTTCGACGCGTTCGCAACGGACGTGCGCGTCTTCACGCCAGGAAAATACACTGCTGACCGCATCATTGTCTGGGACAACGGTGAATCCATGGACATTGAGGGACTGCAGCAGTTGTGGTGGATCGCCAAGAGCCCACGCGCCATCGGCGACAGAATCGAGCAGCGTTCTGGCAGAACCCGAAAGATCATCGGCAAGTTTGGGATCGGTAAGCTCGCTTCCTATTCGGTTGGCCAGGTCATCAGTCATGTCTGTCGGCATCAGGGTGAGTATTACCTCGTCTCGATAGACTATGGCCGCTTATCCGGCAATAACAACGAGCCTCCTGTCTCCGCCCAAACGCCGATACGTGCACCTGTTATCAATCTAGGTAGGGAGGCCGCTATTAAGATGCTTCGGGCTTTGTTCCATAAACGACCACCGTCAATGGAGCAGATGTTGCAGGAGGAGTCTTGGACCTTTGCGGTTATTGAGGAACTCAAACACCCGGAGCTGCCCTCAGGAAGGCTAAAATGGGTACTCGGTAATGGCATGCCGCTGCGGCCCGACTTTGCGATTAGAGTCAATGAAGGCAAGGTCAGTTCCCGATTGAATAGAGCGAGCTTCAAAGATTGGACCTTTGGATCAAATCGAATCCTAGATGCTGTGAAGTCTCGTTGGAATGATGCTGTCAAGAGTGGGGAGGCCAGTCCTATTGTAGAATGTGGTTACAAACGCGGCCTCGACCCCAACTCGCCGAGTGACGACACACCGTTCATTCGATTCAAGCACCTCGGCATGGTTTGGGGGAATGTGCGACTGTTCGACGAGACGTTGTTGAAGTACCGCTCGGCAGATCGGGGCCGAAGTCACGGGTTCTTTCTTGTCGTTCGGGGACGCCTACTGAACCCAGATGACGAGCAACTGTTTCTTCCCGATCCTTCATTTCAAACGTTCTACAGGTCCCAGTTTATCGTTTACGCCGATGATTTGGACGACTATGTACTTGCTGATCGGGAGCGATTGCGGAACGCCGAGGCGGTCGACGAATTCGCGCTGTTACAGAGGGCGTTGGCAGGGGTGGCACGGACGACTGTAGAGGCGCACGACGCGGAGAAGGAGACCAGAGAGAGCACGCGCTCGATTCTACCATTGGGTTCGCGGGTGTACTTTCGCGACCCGATCAATGCACTTCTGCTCAAGACGCCTATTGAGGAAATCCATAGTTTCGATCCTGCTGCGGTACGTGTTGAACGCAGGGAGCTGGGCAAAGATGGGAGGATATCGGAAGTAGCAGTGCGTGACGGCGAAATCCAAGTCAATACCAGCCATCCATACTACAGCATTGTGTCCAAGCGTGCAGGACAATCGAAGGCAGCACGCGAGTCACTGCGGACTTTAGACTTGCTGGCGATATCAGAACGACTCTTGGAGGGGCACCTGCTCGACATTGGATTGCCGGAGACAGATATCACTGAAGTTGTGGGGTGGCGCGAGGGATTGTTGAGACAACTGGCGAGGTCGTATGAAGAGAGTGCGGCGGGATGCATTGATGAGATGGACCGGAGCTCGTACGTTGGAGGACGCAGATTCGAGAAGGCATTGGGAATGGTGTTCGAGGAGATGGGATTCTATGTCGAACACGATGGCCGCAGTGGCGAAAAGGACGTACTAGTTGTAGCGACCGTGGGATCTGAAGGATACGAATTCACTGTTGAGGCGAAAGGATCGGCTGGGGCAGTGCGAAACGAAGATGCCAACGTAGGCGCTGCGGCCAGTCATCGAAATCAGGTTGGTGCGAGTCACGCGGTCATCGTTGCTCGAGAGTTTGCTGGCTTTAGACTATCGGCAAGCAATGAGACAGCTGCGCTGTACAAGGAATGCGAAGCAACCGGGGGCGTTTCGATTATGCAAATCGAGGCGCTGGAAGCGATTCACACGGCGGTAATGAGGTTTTCGTATCCTTTGGCGCTCCTAAGAGATGTGTTTACGATGTTACAAACACCGGCTGCGAAGCTTACGACAGTAGGAGGACTTGCGAAGCCTGATAAGGACTTTGACTACTCAGAACTCTTGGAAAATATATGGACAAGGCAAGCGGGCGCGGCTCGGAGTGATGTAGTTCCGTATCGGGCAATCTTTCAGGACGGATCGTGGAAAGGCCGAGGAATGAGATTCGAGGACTTTCAACGGAAACTCGTTGCGCTAGACACGCTTGCTGCGGGACGGATAGTCATCAACACGGTGGCCCGCGAGGTCTATCTGAGACAGGCTCCGGACTTGATTCTGGCGCAGATTGAGCGGACGCTGCAGGGGAAGGGACACCAATTTCCGTCAGCGTCAACGACGGCGCGGGAGCAGGAGGGAAGCGGGTGACCGCTCGAGCGACAATACCGCAGCGAGCGCTCTGGAACGGAGTACACGCCATGCCGCAGGTGCGAGCCGTAGGCTTGCTGCCGACAGCCTCAGTGTATGGCGGTGCCCTGGCTCGCGCCATAGCCCCCATGACCACCCCTTCCACATGAAGTGGGCACCGGACCGGAGTGCCCCGGCGGAACCGCCCCTGCCGCCTCCCGAGCTGGCCCGATTCCAGGCTCTCCTCCGCGAACTCTTCCAGTTCGACTGCGCGGATCTGGACTTCGGGATCTACCGGATCATGAACCACAAGCGGGAGATCGTCGACCGCTACATCGACCGGGAGCTGCCCGGCGCGATCGAGAAGGCCGTAGCAGAGGGGGCGATTCACACGGAGGCGGAGCGCGCCCGTATCTTCGAGGAGATTCGCGACCAGATGATCGAGTTCTTCGGGGCGGAGGCCATCGCCCCGAGCGGGGAGCTCGTGAAGTACGAGGAGACTCCCCTGGGCCAGAAATACACCCTCTGGCGCGAGCGTGCCCGCCACTCGGAATCCGCCACAGACGTCCGCCGGGACATCTACAACCACCTCCACGCGTTCTTCCGGCGCTACTACCAGGACGGCGACTTCGTTCCGAAGCGGCGCTATTCCTAGGAACACCCCTACGTCGTCCCCTACAACGGCGAGGAGGTCCACTTCCACTGGGCCAACCGCGACCAGTACTACGTGAAGGCCGCGGAGCACTTCACCGACTACCGCTACCGGACGCGCTCGGGCGTGTCGGTTCGATTCTCGGTGCGCTCGGCGAACGTCGAGCAGAACGATGTCAAGGGGAAGACGCGCTTCTTCTTCCCCCGGCTGGGCGAGGCGGTCTGGGACGCAGAGTGCCGCACGCTGGAAGTCCCCTTCGACCATCGCCTCCCGACGGCCGCCGAGGCGAAGGATCTCAAGAAGAACGGGGCGCAGAGGACCGTCCTGGAGCGCGCTGAAGCGTCCGTTCCCGAAGCGTTGGCCACGACGCCCGAGGCCGCGAAGGCGCTGCTCGACCCCTGGGACGGCCACACCGGCGACGACGATGCCCCATCCCTCTTCACCCATCACGCCGAGCGCTTCGCCCGCAAGCGGACATCCGACTTCTTCATCCACCGGGACCTCAGGGCGTTCCTCTCGCGGGAGCTGGACTACTTTCTCCGGTCTGAAGTCCTGCGCCTTCGCTCGCTCGTCGCGGGCGGCGAGGCCCGGGCCGACGCCTGGATCGACAAGGTGCGGATCATACGGGAGGTCGGCGCGAACGTGATCGAGTTCCTCGCGCAGATCGAGGGATTCCAGAAGATGCTCTGGGAGAAGCGGAAGTTCGTGGTGGACGTGCAGTACTGTGTGGCCGTCGGGCTGGTACCCGACGAGCTTCGGCCCGGCATCCTGGAATGCGAGGCGCAGTGGGACGAATGGCGTGCTCTGGGATGCGTCGTGGAGGACGACGGCCTGCTCGCCGACAGGGACGAGTCCGAGACGCGGCGCGGATTTCTCGAGCGAAATCCGGGCCTCCTGCTGGACACCCGACATTTCGATTCAGAATTCGTCGTCGACCTGCTCGCCGCCCTCGACGACATCGACGACCTAACGGACGGAGTGACGATCCGGAGCGAGAACTGGCAGGCGCTGAATCTGCTGGGGGAGCGGTACCGGGAGGCGCTATCCTGCGTCTACATCGATCCACCGTACAACACCGACGCCTCGGCGATCCTCTACAAGAACGACTACAAGGACTCGTCCTGGCTGTCGTTGATGGCCGACAGGCTGTCCTTGTCCCGGACGCTGCTGGCCCCCGCCGGGATCCTCGGCTGCGCGATCGACGACGAAGAGGTGTCGCGATTGCGGATGCTCATGCAGAACATCATGCCGATGGAGCTCGGAACTGTGGTCGTGCGCTCCAATCCAGCCGGGCGGAAATCGCGCGGGCAGCTGTCGCCGAGCCACGAATTCGCGCTGTTCTTCGGACACGACCGAGCTTCACCGGGATCGCTGAAGAAAACCGAGAAGGAGCTGGCGCGATACCGATTCGAGGACGAAGTCGGTCGGTACGATTGGAACAACCTGATACGGCATGGCTCGAACGACCGGCGCGAGGATCGGCCCAAGCTGTTCTTCCCCATCTACGTGTCCGAGGACGACCGGATACGGGTCCCGCAACTGCGTTGGGTCGCCGACGAAAGCCGGTACGAGGCGCTGGATGGGCCGGAGGAGGACGAAGTAGAGCTGCTGCCGACCAGGAGTGCCGAAGGCGGAGAGGTGATCGAAAAGAACTGGCACCACGGGCCGGACAAAATCAGGGGCAATCCGCAACTGTACCGCGTTCGGCGGAAAGGCAATGCGATCAGCATCGACTTCATGATCCGCATGGACATGAAGGCGATCCCCAAGACATGGTGGGGCGACCCCCGCTATGCTTCCTCGAATCGCGGCCCCAGAACATCCAAGGATCTCTTCGGCGGCAAGCCCTTCGACTACCCCAAGGCCGTCGGCCTCGTCGAAGACTGCCTTCGCGTGGGCGGGCTGGACGCCGACGCCACCACCCTCGACTACTTCGCCGGCTCCGGCACCACCGGCCACGCCGTCATCAACCTTAACCGCGAGGACGGCGGCCGCCGCAAGTTCATCCTCGTCGAGATGGGCGACCACTTCGACACGGTGCTCATGCCCCGCCTCAAGAAGGTCGCCTTCTCCCCCGAGTGGAAGAACGGCCGCGCGGTTCGCCCGGCCACCCAGGAGGAGGCCGAGCGCAGCCCCCGCATCATCAAGTACTTCCGGCTGGAGAGCTACGAGGACGCGCTGAACAACATCGAGTTCGAGCAGCCCGACGAGGACATGTTCGCCGTCGAGGACTACATGCTGCGCTACATGCTCCGGTGGGAGACGAAGGGCAGCGCGACGCTCCTGAACGTCGCGGCCCTGGAGCGTCCCTTCGACTACAAGCTGCGGCTCAACGGAAACGCCGATGGCGAAGACGTGCCGGTCGACCTCCCCGAGACCTTCAACTACCTGCTGGGTCTCGCCGTCCGCACCCGCCGCGTCTACGACGACGACGGCCGCCGCTACCTCGTCTACGCGGGGCGAACCCGCGACAAGCGCGAGGCCGTCGTCATCTGGCGCAACACCGAGGGGTGGACGCCGGAGGACCGGGAGCGGGACCGGGACTTCGTCGAGACCCACGACATGACGGCGGGCGCGGAGGACATCTGGATGAACGGGGACACGATGGTGAAGGGCGCCCGGCCGCTCGACACACTCTTCAAGCAGCGGATGTTCGCGTCCGTGACGGACTGACGGGGCGGATTCGCGCGCATGTCCCCCGCGTCCCGGCCCCGGACCCTCGAACGGCTCGAAGCCCGGCTCATGCTTCTCGGCTGGGCCAACCTTCAGTTCGGCTTCGGGTCCAACAAGGAGCTCTTCAACGCGCTGAAGGACGTCGAGGAAGGGTACCACCCGGACGGCCGCAGCCATGTGGGACGGATGATCGGGAGCCGGAAGCAATGCACCATTCCCCGCGGCGACCTCGCCCGCTACGACGACAACGTGCGGCGCCACCTGGCGTCCATCAACGCCCGGCGGCGGGAGCCGATCACGCTCCGGTACTTCCAGCAGCTGGCCGCGCTCTACGCGGAGCTCTTCCTCGACCGGCGGGCCGCGGCCCCGGAGGCGCTTGCGGACGAGATCGACCGGTATGTGCGGGCGCGGGGCCACTCGGTCACCCACGTCGTCCGCGAGTTCACCCCGGACGACCTGAACAAGCTCGCGTTCTGGATGGCCACCGGGAGCGGCAAGACGCTGATCATGCACCTCAACTACCTCCAGTTCCTGCACTACGGGGGTGACGAGGGGCTGGACAACATCATCCTGATCACGCCCAACGAGGGGCTGAGCGCCCAGCACATGGCCGAGATGGAGGCTTCGGGCATCCCGTCCGCGCGCTTCGGCGAGACGGGGCTGCTGGCGGGCCACCGCCGGACCGTGCGGGTGACGGAGATCACCAAGCTGGTCGAGAGGAAGAAGGGGAAGGGGACGGGCGTCAGCATCGAGGTGCAGGCGCTCGGCGACCGCAACCTCGTGTTCGTGGACGAGGGGCACCGCGGGGCGAGCGGGGAGGCCTGGCGCGCGGTGCGGGAGGCCGTGGCCGCGCGCGGCTTCACCTTCGAGTACAGCGCGACCTTCGGACAGGCGCTGGCCGCGGCCCGCGACAACCGCCTCACCCTCGACTACGGAAAGTCCATCGTCTTCGACTACTCCTACCGCTACTTCCACGGCGACGGGTTCGGGAAGGACTTCCGCGTCCTCAACGTCACGGGGACCGATCCGCCGCGCGAGCTGACGGACCGGCTCCTCCTCGGCAACCTGCTCTCGTTCCACGAGCAGCTGTGCGCCTACCGCGAGGGCGCGGCCGCGCTGCGCGACTACAACCTGGAGGCGCCGCTGTGGGTCTTCGTGGGACGCAGCGTCAACGCGGTCTTTCGGCGCAACCGGCGCGACACCAGCGACGTGCTCGACGTGCAGCTCTTCCTCCACCGGGTGCTGAGCGATCCCGCCTGGGCGAAGGACGCCATCGGGAGGCTTCTGCGGGGCGAATCGGGTCTGTACTCGGCCTGGAAGGTCGATCTCTTCGCCGGGCGCTTCGACGATCTGGCCAAGTCCGGCGGATCCCCCGCGCGGATCTACGCCGACATGCTGAAGACCTTCTTCCACGCCGACGGCCCTGGCGGCCTGCGCCTATGCGACATCCGGGGCGCGCCCGGCGAGCTGGGGCTGAAGGCGGCCGGGTCGGACCACTACTTCGGCCTCACCTACATCGGCGACACTCCGCAGTTCAAGAAGCTGGCGATCAAGGCCGACGCCGGGATCGTCATGGAGGAGGACGCCGTGGGCAGGTCCATGTTCGGTCGGGTCAACGAGGCCGGGGCGACCGTCAACGTGCTGATCGGCGCCAAGAAGTTCGTCGAGGGCTGGAACTCGTGGCGCGTGTCGAACATGGGGCTCATGAACGTGGGGACGGGTGAGGGTTCCGAGATCATCCAGCTCTTCGGGCGCGGCGTCAGGCTCAAGGGCCGAGGCATGTCGCTCAAGCGCAGCACGCCCGATGACGGGCCGCACCCGGACAAGGTCGGCCTCCTGGAGACCCTCAACATCTTCGCCCTGCGCGCCGACTACATGAACAAGTTCCGCCGGTACCTGGAGCGCGAGGGGCTGGAGGCGCACGATCCCGTGCCGCTCAAGGTGCCGGTGCGGGCCAACGAGGACTTCCTTGGCCGGGGGCTGGTGGTTCCCGCCGTTCCCGACGGCAGCGACTTCGAGACGGACGCCAACTTCACGCTCGACGCGAACAGCGTGACCCACGTGCGGATCGACCGCGCGACGCGCGCGTCCTCGTGGGAGAGCGGTGCCAAGGCGCACGCGACCGAGGGATCGAGCGGCCACGACCGCGCCGCCGGCGAGCTGCCGCTGGGTCTGGTGGACTGGGAAGAGGCGTACCTGGACCTGGTCGAACACCGGCGCGTCAAGGGAATGCGTCCCCTGGCCGTGCCCCGGCCCGCAGAGCTGCGGTCGTTCGTCGAGAACGCCAACGTGACCGTCTCGGCCGACGACCACATCTTCGAGCCCCGCGCCTGGCGCGACCGCGAGGACCTGCAGGAGATCGTCCACACCGTGCTCCGCAAGTGCGCGGATCGGTGCTGGGGGACCGAGCGGCGGCGTTGGGAGACCGAGCGCATGAACTACCGCGAGGTGGACGAGGACGATCCCAACCTGCTGCTGAACGTCGATCCCGCGGCGGTGGCGACGGCGGACGCGCCCCGGCAGTCGCACTACGTCGTGAGCGTTCCGCAGGCGGATGTCCGACTCCGCGAGGAGATCGAGGAGCTCATCGAGCAACAGGACAAGCTATACGAGCAGGAGCACGGCGCCCTGTTCCGCATCCACTTCGACCGGCACCTGTACCAGCCGCTGTTGCTCCGCGACCCCGACGCGCCGGTGACCATCTCCCCGCCGCCGCTCAACCTGAGCGAGAGGGAATTCGTGAGCGACCTGAAGACCTACTGGCGGGATCACGGGAGCGATCGCCATCCCGACACGGAGATCTTCCTGCTGCGGAACCAGGGGCGCGGGCGCGGCGTGGGCTTCTCGCTCGGCGGCAGCGGCTTCTACCCGGACTTCATCCTTTGGATGATCACCGGCGACGCGCAGCGGGTGGTGTTCGTCGAGCCTCATGGGATGCTGCACGCGAAGGGCTACGAGGTGGACGAGAAGGCGCGGCTGCATGAGCGGTTGCCGGGGCTGGCGGAAGGGATTGCGCGGCGGAGCGGGGTGGGGGGGCGGGTGAGTCTTGATTCGTATATCGTGTCGGCTACGTTGTACGGGGAGCTCAAGGCGAAATACGGGGATGGGGGGTGGTCGCGGGAGAAGTTCGCGCGGCGGCATATTCTGTTTCCGGATGGTGGGGCGAAGTATATCGAGACACTGCTCGCGGCCAAGTAGCGGTCATCGAGGTTGATCTTCAGTTTGATGCTGTTGGAGGAAGGCCCTCGATCCCGCTACTTTGGCACTGGCAGCGCCCTCACCCGAGGTGATAGGATCCGGTGGAGCGCCTCGGACCGTTCCAGCAGCCAGCGGTACTGGTCGGTACGCAGCTCCCGGTCTCCAAAGTCTGTCGGAAGGCGCCAATAGATCTTCCGGTGCTGGACACCAATTGGGTTGTACCACTCCATCTCGTCGCTGAACCCGTGCTCCTTTTCCACATCTCGCCTGTCGGCGTGGAGCAGATCGAAGTAGTAATCGGCATCGTGGTCGTCGATGATGAGCTCTGCCCTCAGTTCGTGCACGCCACTTGCTGACCATGTGCAGACCACCCCATACAAGTAGAACCCGGGCCGACCGACTCCGCAGATTCCCAACCAGTGTTGTGGGCTGGGCGATTCGATCTTGGTCACGATCTCGCCCTCACGGGCCACAAACGCAGCAAATCCCTCCCAGAATTCGCGTAGCATCTGGAGCGTGGTTTCGCCCCAAACAAACCCGTCCACTCCGATGTCACCGTCTTCCCACAAACCGTTCTGACGCATCGCCGCAAACCAGTTCAACAGTGCGGCCTTCATGAGATCGAGCGGCGCCCCATAGACAGGACGCATATGCTCCACCCAGAGTTCCATCTCCCTTTCCGTGACTGCCTTCTCGTTTGCAAGTAGGTGGGCAATGCCGACCAGGCTTCTCGCCAATTCCTCATCGATGACATTCGCTGGCTCACTCCAGTGCGCGTTGCCCAGGCAATCAGTGTAGAAACCGATCTGCTTGAGTTGGTCCAGCAACGCTGTGTGTTCCGCTGAGGAATCGGTTGCGGGTCTGAGTGAGTCAAGGTCACGCGCTCCCTTTGCAGCCAGCTCTGGGAGTATCCACGCTGCATTCTTGCTGCGGTGCGACCTATAGTCCTTCCAAGCACGGCGTCGCACATCGACGTTCGGCGAAAGAGCGAGCCCACGGAGCACACTGGTTTTCCCGCTTTCCTCAATAGATAGTGCGGCGATGGCGGCGGCCGTCGGATAGCGACCTGAATCAAGAAGCAGCTTGGCATCGTCCGCGAGTCGACGAGCGTTTCGACGCGCCGCGTTCATGCCGTGTGCGATCTGAGCGAGGCTAAGGTCACCGCTGTACTTCATCATTCGTGACTTGGTCATTCCTCGCGGTCTCCATCGTGCTGGGAGTAGGTTGTCTCGGTCCAGCTGTGCCAATCTACTGAAAGATGGTGGGAGGCCGTTAGTCAGTCAAGCCGACAGTATTCGGCCAGGTTGTCCCTGGGTTGCTGGACGAGCAGGTCGCGCGGTCCCGGCCGGCGATGGCGGCGTATGACGGACCGTTGACGCCGAAGAACCCGAACACTGCAAGCCCCGATCCGTTCCGGGCGGGGGCCTTGTGGCGGTAGCGTCGCTCGATCCTGTCCCACCAGCCGATGTCGGAGGGCGTGTCGGCCACTCGATCTGGGTCGCGACGCTGCGCGACCGCACGCAGGTCGTGGGTGCCCTTCATGAAGCAGAAGACGCAGTTGCCGGCTCCGGCCGGCAGCTCTGGGCCCCGGGCGCGGGCGCTCCAGTAGGTGTCGACGTCGCTCGCCGTCCAACCCGAGTCCGCCAGCGGGAAGTACGGATGCTCGCCGGGCGGCTGCGTGCGGATCGCGCACTTCGCGCTCCCGGCGCCTTCCGCGAAAAGGGTGCGGTCGAGGATTCGCCAGACGCGCGGCTGTTCGTCGGCACGAAGTCCGAGCAGCGTGACGAACTCCGCCGGGCGGCGACCCCACAGGGTGACGGGTCTCCCTTCGCCGGTCCGGCCACTGGTGGCGTCCGCGCCGGTGAAGTCGCTCCAGCGCTGTCGGCGGCGGGAGGGCGGCTGGCGCAGGACGCACGCGACGCGCGTGCGAAACGAGCCGGAGTCGTCGGTTCCCCGATTCGCCCGGTATCGCCGCTCGCTGGCGTCTCGGTCGACGAACGATCGGTTCGAGTAATGGCCGTCGTGGCACGGACCCGCCGTGCCGCCCAGCCACTCCTCCAGCAGCAGGTGGGCCGGATAGAGCTTGAGCTTGGCCGTGCAGCTCCGGGAGTGCGGGTTGGGCAGCATGCCCTGGAAGGACAGTAACTCCTCGAACGTCTCCCCGCGCGACCGGTACCCGTCCGGATCCTCCTCGACCGGGCGGCGGGTGACGAGCCGGTAGGAAAGCCGACGCCGATACACGCCGCGGTATGCGTCCTCGACCGTGCAGAACTCGTACCAGAACCACGGCAACCCGAACTCGCGCTCGATCTCCTCGCAGCACCGGGCCGCGAACTCGTAGGTGCGCGGGTGCTCGGCGGAGGTGTTGGCGAAGAGAATCACGTCCCCGCGTTCGGCCGAGAGGACTCCGGCCGGGGCCATCTCCAGAACCAGGGCCGCCGATGAGCGGCCGCCCGAGAACTTGACCACGTGCGGCAGGAATTCGTGGCTCGCGTCGCGATAGCGCAATGGGCGGATGGGCGGGGGCTGCTTCCTCAATTCCACGGCGGTCGCGGATCCGGATCGCTCCGGAGCGGCGCGCGTGAGCGTCGTCAGTTTCGACGGCGGCCGGGGGGGAGCCAAGAGGGACACTTCGGTCCTTCAGTTGAGCCAGGGAGAGGGGCTGACGGTGGCGAGGACGCCCGTGGCGGGATGCTCGCGGCTGGCGTCGCTCGGGTCGACCGGCCTCGAACACGTGCTTCCCGGGTGCGCGATTGTCGGCGCACAGAAGCCGTCTTGTATCGGTCTGTCCCTGATCGGTGCCCTTCCCTTTTCGTGATGGGTTTGCGGTGGACACAGCTCGGGGCGACGATCCTGCCGATGGCAGCGGATGCCCGTGGAGCATTCTACTCCCCCGGGGTACCCTTCGTCAACCACACCACGTGGATCAGACAGCGTGGAGCAGACATGTCATTTACGCTTTCCATAATGTCAAGCGAAGTTGACATTCGGTGTGCTGTTTCTCGGGTGGGTTGCAGAGCGTCGTCCGCCGCATTACGCCACTCCGCCGCTCCAGGTGAATCTGCTCGGCGGTCAGCTTGATCTCTCGCTGTCGGGCTGTCTCCTCATCTGGAACCTGGTGGCGGATCCGATACCGGCCTTGCGAATAAAAACCGAACAGCGTACCTTTCAGGATCCATAGTCACTCCTCGACCCCACACCGCCGCCCATGCCCGAAGGCAGCACGATCCCCTTGACGAATGCGGCCCTCCACCCCGATCCGGGAGTGCGGACGATCACGCCCCGCAGCCCCACAAACGGGAGCGTCCCCGCCGGACACGACTTACCCTCCCGCCCCCCGATCCCCCACAAACCGCCCGAAATCGCGGATCGCCTCGTCGCCGAGGGAGCCGTGATCCGAAGGGCCGCCAGGGCCTCTCTCGTTGCCAAGCGCCAGATCGCCCTGGGCCAGTATTTCACGCCGATGTGGGTGGCGCGGCTCATGGCGACGATGTGCGAAACGAATGGCCGATCCGTGAGAGTGCTGGACCCGGGAGCGGGCGCGGGCACGCTCTTCGCCGCGTTCGCGGCCCGCATCCTGGCCCGGGGGGACGGTCTCCGTTCGTTGTCGATCACCGCGTTCGAGCTCGATCCCGCGCTCCGGCCGTTCCTGGAGCGGAGCGCGCGGTCCGTTCGCCGCGCGAGCGAGGCGTGCCGGGTGCCCTGCGACATCGAGGTGAGGCAGGAGGATTTCGTCGAATGGGGTACGCGGGCCGAGCTCGGCGACCTGTTTTCGGAGGCCCGAAGATTCGACGCGGCGATACTGAACCCGCCCTACAGGAAGCTGAACTCCGGGTCAGACCTGCGAAGACGGCTCGACCGGCTGGGGATCGCGGCCCCGAATCTCTACGCTGCATTCCTCGGACTCGCGGTCGGCGCGGTCCGGCCGGGCGGTGTCGTCGTCGCGATCGTTCCGCGGAGCTTCTGCAACGGCACCTATTTCAAGCGGTTTCGCCGCTACCTGCTGGATTCCGCCACGATAGACCGCGTCCACCTCTTCGCCAACCGGGATCGCGCCTTCGGACAGGACTCGGTGCTCCAGGAGAACGTGGTTCTGTCGCTGCGGAAGCGACCCGCCCGGGTGTCGCGCGTGTCGCTGTCGTTCAGCGCGGGCAGCGAAACCGATCCCGTCTGGAGCCGGCGGGCCGATCCGTGTGAAATCGTCCGGCCGGGGGACCCGGATCTCTTCATACACCTTCCCCCCGATGCCTGGAACACGCGCCTGTCCCGGGCCATGGAGAGCCTGCCCTGCGCCCTGGACGACCTGGGCCTGTCCGTCTCGACCGGTCCGGTTGTGAGCTTCCGCCTGCGGAAGTGGTTCGCCGAGCCGGGCGACTCGCAGCCGGTCGTTCCGTTCCTGCATCCCGCGAATTTTCGTGACTTGGTGGTCCGCTGGCCGATCGATGGCAGGAAGCCGCAAGCCCTGTCGGTCGTGGATGAGACCGAGCGCGCGCTCGTCCCGTCCGGATGGTATGTGGTGACGAGACGCTTCTCATCCAAGGAGGAGGCGCGCCGCGTCGTCGCGTCCGTCATCGACCCGTCGTTTGCCGGGACCGACCGGTACGCGATCGAGAACCACCTGAACTACTTCCATCGCGCCGGCGGGCCGTTGGACCGGGACCGGGCTCTAGGCCTCGCGACGTACCTGAATTCCCTGTGTGTCGACAGGTACTTCAGGCAGTTTTCCGGACACACCCAGGTCAACGCCACCGACCTTAGGAGACTCAGGTACCCGAGCGAGGCGAGCCTCTCGCAGCTGGGATCCTACATCGACACGCCCCTCAGCGGCGAATCGGCCGACGCGGCCCTTCGCCAGTACTGTCCGGATCTGAAAGACATGCTTGAGCCCAACCGTGCGCAGGACCGGATCGACGAGGCCCTCTCGGTGCTTCGCGACCTCGGACTGCCCCGAGAGCAGCAGAACGAGCGATCCGCCCTGACGCTTCTGGCGGTGCTGGATCTGTCGCCGACCGACCCATGGGCGGCGGCGTCCGCTCCGCTGATCGGTGTGACTCCGATCATGGAGTGGGTCGAAACCAATTACGGGCGCACCTACGCCCCGAACACCAGGGAGACCTTCCGCCGCTTCACGCTCCACCAGTTCGTCGACGCGGGCCTGGTGGTCCCCAATCCCGACCAGCCTGATCGTCCGGTCAACAGTCCCAGATATTGCTACCAGATCGAGCCTGAGGCGCATGCGCTTCTTAAGACCTTCGGAACCGGACGGTGGGACGCCATGCTCGCCGGGTATCTCGTGCGGCGGCCGGAGCTGAAGGTCAAGTACGCCCAGTTCAGGGAGATGAGGAAGATTCCGCTCGTCCTGAGGGACGGCGTCGAGATCGCGCTCACGCCGGGGGGACAGAACGAATTGGTCGGCCGGGTCATCAACGAGTTCTGTCCCCGGTTCATCCCCGGCGGTGAACCGGTATACGTGGGCGACGCGGGCTCCAAGTGGGCGTTTTTCGACCGGGATCTCGCGGCCGAGCTCGGGATCGCCGTCGATGAACACGGCAAGATGCCGGATGTGGTCATCTACGACCGAGAGCGCGAGTGGCTGTTTCTGATCGAGGCGGTCACCAGTCATGGGCCGGTGAATGCGAAGCGGATGGGGGAACTGAAGGCGCTTCTCGCCAGCGCCGAGCCGGGGCTGGTGTTCGTGACCGCGTTCCCGGATCGGAGGACGTTTCTGAGGTTTTTCGGGGAAATCGCGTGGGAGACTGAGGTGTGGATCGCGGAGTCGCCGGGGCATCTGGTTCACTTCGATGGGGAGCGGTTGTTGGGGCCGTATGGGGGTGAGTGACGATGACAGTCGAGTGTCCCACCCGTCTGGAGTTGCCCCGCTATGGCGGACACCTTTCCATTTGGGTGAACCCAAAGGAGGT
>JAPPNM010000139.1 GCA_028873825.1 Gemmatimonadota bacterium
CGGCCAGCGCGGATGCGTCGCCGTTCGAATGCCGGGGGGATTTTGTCCACGGGCCGTAGGGCGAAGAGGTCCTCGGGTGGACGCCGCCGACGGGGAGGGGGTCCCGAGAAACTGTTGCGGCGATCCCCGCGATCCCGAGCAGGACAAAGGCTGAATCACCTTCATT
Source organism: Gemmatimonadota bacterium (assembly GCA_028873825.1). GTDB lineage: Bacteria > Gemmatimonadota > Gemmatimonadetes > Longimicrobiales > Gaopeijiaceae > Bin94. Next base: position 167 of record JAPPNM010000139.1, read on the forward strand.
GACGGGTCTCATAGATGGCAAGTTGAACAAAGTCACCCAGGGGGTTGTGGATTGCAAGGAGACTGCGTTCGTGAGCAGCTATTATCGGCGGTGCGGTGCTTAGAGCGTGCCAGAAACCGCGATCATCTCGCAGTACTAGAATCGTCGGATCGCCGTAGTTCAGCACGCCACGCACATATGGAATCGCAAGCAGTTGTGAACTGCCCACCGGAGGCGCGGCACTGTGAAAACTCCCTGCCCAATCGGACAGCTCTCGAACCGACCGCAATTGTGTTTGTGGCGCTTGGGGAGCAACGTACCCAGGGATGTCCAACCGATAGGACGTTGCCGTCACCGTTTCGCCGTCTAGCGGCATCATCCACACACTGTCCGATATCGTCGACACAGCCCAGGCCGTGTCGTTGGAGACCGCCAAAAATGTTTGTCGCACGTTATTCCACGGTCCGCCGCTCCGGTCGGCGTCTTCCGGAAGCACATTGCCAATGGACAGGCCTGTCGCGAGAGTGGTGCCGCGCCCATCGAACACAGCCAACGTCTCTCCGGCCTTGCCAAATCCCTCGCCGGCTAGAGCGATACGTCCATCGGACAGAATGGCGAAATCGGACACGAAACCGGCGTCGAGTGGGATTTCTCGATCAAGTGCTCCATCCCGCGTCCACACTGAAACACGCCGCAAGTCTCCATCGGCAACGTACAGGCGGTCGGCGTGTAGCTCCGGGAAGCGTGGAGAGCGAAACTCACCCGGGCCGTCTCCATGACGCCCCACGATGGCGACCAGGCGCCCATCCCCGTCAAAGAGTTTGGCGTTTCCTTCCGAAACGTCGGCGATAGCGAAGTTGTTTCCGTCCCAAGTAGCCCCGGATATCCTGACAATGGGAGATTCGAGGCTCTGCTGAGGTGTTACCACCCGTACGAGGTGAAACATGTCAGAGAAAGAGCGCGCGGCGGGAGCAACTGTGCGATTGGGCTCCATGTCGTTCGAGCATGCCGTGCAAAGACCCGCCAAGATCACGCAGGCCGACACGATGGTCCGGCTGACGCGGGCGAGGGACGACGGCACGAGCGCTAGTTCGCCTGGACGGGAAGCCTCTGGCCGTCGATCATCGCGCCTTCCCTATCACCACCGCGTGCCGGGGGTGTGACGCGCTCGGCGGTCTCGCGGCCCGCCTCGGTCTCCGTCCGGCGAGGCTCCCAGGTTCTCGGCCCTCGCGCAGGATCTCGCCCGGACGCACCGGCCTCATCCCGTTCTTTGCGTTCATCTCACGCTCCCCTGAGTGACAATCCGCGATCTCGACACTGCACGGCCCGTCCGTCGGGCCAACGGAAGCGGATGCGCCACTGCGCGTTGATCCGAATGTACGCGGTGTTGCGGGATTCCGTAAAGGGCTGCTACGGCTGGCCGCAAGCTGCGGACCCGAGGAACAACGGTAGCGGCCCGCCGCTACGTGAGATGACCCCGCCTTCCGGCGGCTTCGCTCACCTCGCCCACCGGGAAAGCGCGCCTTTCCACGGCGCGTTGTAAACCATGCTTTACAGAATGTCACGTTCACTTTACTTTTCGCCCCTTCGTGGCCCCGCTCCGTGTTGCTCCTCTGACGAGCGGCGCCTGCGTTTGCCCTTCGTCTCCCTTGTCGGGCCGACGCCGCGCTCGGTCTCAGGAACGGGCTGCGCGTAAGCGGTACCGGACGCGACCGGCACGCCGGGTGCTGTAGCGCCCGCCGCCGCGACGGCTCTTCGCTTGACGCCTCGGGGCGGACATCCCCATGATGGAGCCGTCGGCGACGGTGCGGCCCGGCTCACGGGTCTCCGCCGTGGTGTTACCTCAGGTTTCCGGAGGATGGCTGAATGGCCAAAGGCACGGTCAAGTGGTTCAACGACGCGAAGGGCTACGGATTCATCTCCCGGTCGTCCGGTGACGATGTCTTCGTCCACTTCAGCTCGATACAGGGCGAGGGGTTCCGCACCCTGGCCGAGGGGGAAGAGGTGGAGTTCGAACTCATGGAGACCGAACGGGGGCTTCAGGCGGCAAACGTGACCCGCGGCTGACCGGTTCGCCCCTTCCCACGGGGCGGCGGCGCGGCCTGGATGCAACGGCGGATTCGTCCGGCGCCCGCGGAAGGGAACGGCGCGGCGCCTCGCCGCTCGCGCGGGTCGGTTCGCGAACGGTCAGTGCAGGATGTTGCGGGACCTGAGGTGGGCGACCACCGCACCCGTCATAAGGGGACGGATCCGGTAGCGTACCGCGGGGGTTGAGGCGCCCGGGGATCCCTCCCCGCCCTGCCCGTGGCCGGACGGGGCGATGAAGTGGTGCTTCTCGAGGGACCGGAGCGTGTGCGCGCACTCGGTCGCCGACGCGCGGAGGACCTCCCGGTACTCGTCTTCGGTCAGAGTGCCGTGGTCCAGGAACGCCTTGAGGGCGAAGCACAGCGTCAGGTCCAGCGGGTCCGTGGGCGGGCGGAGAGGTTCCAGCGGGCGCACCAGCAGGCTGCCCTCGGCGGTCGTGAAGTCCGCGGTGCGCAGCCAGTGGAAGAGGGCCAGGCGGACCGAGCCCTGGGACGCCCGGTGCAGACGCTCGAAATAGTCCTTCTCGATCGACTCCTCGCGCCGGTCGCGCTTGCGGATCCGGTGCGCGCGCGTGCGCAGGGCGGCCGCCCCGGCGCGCGGCTCGGCGTACCGGAGCGGCAACCCGCTGCGCAGGTGGCGCGACGCGATCGCCTGCCTGAGTCCGCCGGGCCCCAGGGGTTCCAGGGGGAGACGCCGCACGTCGCTCGCGAAGGTGGGCTCGCGGGCGCGGAGGAGCTGCCAGGCGGACGAGGTCAGCGAGACGATCCAGAAGACCCTGGACTCGGTTTCCGACACGAAGGTGACGAAACGCCGAAACAGCCTTCCTCCCCCGGGCGCCCGCAGGTGTAGGTGCTCCGCGCTCTCGAGGACGACGAGACTCGGGATCGAGCCGGACGCGCTCTCGCTCACCTTGCCCGCCAGCTCGTCCAGACAGCCGGCCTCCCCCAGGCCGAGCCAGGCGGCGACCCGGGCCGCCAGGTCGGCTTCCTCGCGGATACGCTCCCGCAGGGTCCGCCGCACCGCGCGCGGCTCCTCTTCGGCGATACGCGCCGGGACGATGTTCAGAAAGCTGGTCACCCCCGCCCCTGGAGAAGCGACCACGACAAGCGATCCGGGCCCGCCGGCCTTCCAGCGCGTCCAGCAGGCCGCCACCTCGTCCAGCTCGTCGTCGCGCCCCGCCAGGAACCGGGGATCGGTCACCGGCTCGAATGCGAAGAGGCGCCGGTAGACGACGGGCAGCGTGCGCACGAATTCCGCGGCGGAGGCCAGCGTGTTCTCGCCGGGGCCGGATGTCTTCCGCGCGGCGGGGCGGGCGCCGAGCGCGTTCAGCGCCGATCTCAGGCGGGCTCCGAGAGTTCGGATGCGCGCGGAGATCCGGGCGCCCCGCCGCGCGGCGCGCCCCCGCAGCCGCTTCCAGTCCCGGGCGACCTCGGCGGCCAGGTAGGTGCGCGCGTCCAGGTAGCCTCCGAGGAGCCGGTCCGCCGTCGCCCGGCGAACCAGGCGCTCCGTCCCGTCCAGCACTTCGCGGCCCGCCCGGGCCTTCGCCGCCGTCGCGCCCTCGCGCAGCGCGGTGCGGGCGACCTCCGTCTTGGCCGCCGCGCGGGAAAGCCCGTCGGTGACGAGAACCAGGGCGTGCGCGGGCGCCTCGGCCTCCCCTTCCGCCAGCTCCGCGATCGCGGCCTCGAACCCGTACGCCGCGACCTGGCGCAGCTCGCTGACCTCCGACCGGGCCCGCTCGAACGCCTCCGCCGCCACCGAAGGGGCGGTGCGGATCCGCTCCATCCGCAGCGCGTCGAAGGCCTGGGCGGCGAACTCGCGCATGGGTACGGGGCGGGCGCCGGTCCCGGGCCGCCGGACGGTCTCGTCCGCCTCCGGAAGGTCGTGGACGGCGACCTCGGGAAGCCGGAGGAAGATGGCTTCCAGATCCTCCACCGCCTCTTCGGCGCTGTCCGCCATGGCCCGCGCGAACGACTCGAAGTCGTCCAGGCGGGCTGCGCGCCGGCCCAGCGCGCGGAGAGTCCGCTCCCGCCCCGCGGAAAGGGCGGGCCCCAGGCGGCCGGGATCCTCCGGGTAGCTGCCCGCCCACTCGAGCCCCTCGTCCAGGGCGGCCTTAACCCCGTCCAGGACCCGTTCGACCGCCTGGCCGGTCTCGTCCCACCGGTCCGTGAGGCGGCGACGAATTGCGTCGGCGGCGGTTCGCACGGCGAGGAGACTCCGGTGCAGCTCGAGGCGGGCCGCCGACTCGTTCGCCCACGCGTCCCAGCGCCCGGCCAGATCCTCGTCGTCGCGGGCGGGCGGATCCCCGCGCGGCGACGGCGCCACGAAGGTTCCCGCCACGGCCACCTCGGCTGCGAGGGTTCCAGACGGCCGCGCGAAGTCGACTCCCGCCGCCCCGCCCGACGCGGCGGCGACTTCGTCCCGGAGCCCCTCGAGCTCGCCTTGAAGCCGCCGGGCGGCGGCCAGGAGAGCGCCTGCGGCGCCAGTTCTCTCCGGGGACTCGCCGGGCCGCCGGGCCGGCGGCGGCAGCAGCACCGCCCTCGTCCACTCGGACCAGGCCCGCTCGGCCCGCCCCAGCCACCCCGCCCTCCCGCGTTGGCCGCGCCGGAAGGCCAGGCGCTGGCGCGGCAGCACGTCGCGTTCGAGATGCCGGAGCGCGACCCGGGACACGGCCACCTCGTGAACCTCGCGTCTCCACGCGACCGGGCGGAGAGCGCGCGCGCAGAGCCGCTTCGCGACCGCCGCGACCCCTAGTCCTAGTCCCGCACGGACGGCGAGCGCGTCGGGCGCAACGGGCGCCACGGCCAGCTCCGGCAGCCCCCGAACGGCCTCCCGGGCCTTCGCCGCCGCGGCGGCCAGGGACCGGTGCAGGGGCACGGCCAGCGGCGTGCGGGCGAGAACGACGTGGAGAGGTTTCAGCACCCGGCGCGCGACCCGGCGGCGATACTCCGCGAGAACGTCCTCGACGCCGTCCGCGCCGGCGCGGCCGCCCGCGCGCGAGACCGCCTCCGCGGCCGCGGCGAACTCCTCCAGAGCCCGCTCGTGCGCTGCCGCAGCCCCGTTCAGCGCCCGGCGGATTTGCCGCCACCCGGTTTCCTCGTGATCCCGCCAGGCGGCGGCGAAGGGTCGGTGGACCGCGGCGGCGATGCGCGCGACGATCTCGGCGTCGCTCGTCCGGACCGGCGCGGCCGTGCCGGCCCGCTCCCGCACGGCGGGGCTCACGGTGCGGCCCGGTCGCCCGGCGGCGAGTCCTCGGCCGCGAAGGGCGGCGGGTACCAGTCCCGCTCCGGCGCGAGGCCGGCGGCGCGGAACCCTTCCCGCGCCCGCTCGGTGATGTCGCTTCGCAGCAGGAATTCGAAACGCGGGTCCAGCACGTAGGCCCGCACCCTGACGCGGGTCACGAAGGTGGTCCGGAATTCGTCCTCGACGAATACCTGGACGGGCTTTTCGAGGAAGACGTACTTGGAGGTCACGGCCGCCTCGAAGGCGATGTCCCTCGCCTTGCGCTCGTCCACGCCGCCCGGCAGGTGGAGGTTCGTCACCACCTGGCAGTTGAGCTGCCCGGCGTTCGCGTTGGCCACCTGCTCCTCCACGACCTGCGCGTTCGGCACGGACACCAGGTCGTCGTCCGCCGTCGCGATGCGCGTCGAACGGAGTCCGATCGAGACCACCTCCCCGTAGGTGTCGCCCACCGAGATCTTGTCGCCCACCTGGAAGGGCTGGTCGAAGACCACGATCAGGCCGCCGAAGACGTTCTTGAGCAGGTCCTGCGCCGCGATCCCGAGCGCCAGACCGAGCGCGGCGCTCGCCGCGAGGATTCCCTGGGCGTCGATCCTGAATATGGTGCGCACGATCAGGTACCCGGCGATCGCCCACAGCAGCATGCGCGTGATGGGAATCAGCCACTTGAAGGTGAGGCGCCGGGCGACGCTGCGCTCCGACAGCGCCTCCAGGACCCAGATCACGGCCCGGATCGCGAAATGGAAGAAGACCAGCACCACGATCGACCAGAATATCCCGTACCCCAGGCCGGTGACTTCGTCCCGCGCCTCGTCCAGGTCGATGCCGGCGGCGTCATCGCCCGGCGAGCCGGCGCCCGCCCCCGCCGCCTCCAGAGAGTCGAGGCGGGCCAGGATCCGCTCCTGGAGTGCCATGACGCCCTCCAGCGTCGCAGCGGCCGTGTCCGCCGGCGTCCGGGCGGTCCCGCCGGGGTCCTGGGCGGCCGGCGCGGAATCCCCCGCGCATCCGGCCGGCAGGACCGGAGCGAAGGCGAGCAGCCCGCGGACGACGCCCCGCGCCAGCCGCGGGGCCAAGCGGCCGCGCCGGGCCGCGGCGATCGCCGGTTCACGACGTGATGAGGACATTCCGATACGTCATCCGTGGTGGGGGCCGCACCGCCTGCGGCTCGAACCGCGAGAAGCCGTTATATTGCCGCGCGCCGCCACGAGCGCAAGCCCGCCGGCCCCGCGGCCGCAGGCGCCGCACGGATTCCGGCGGCTCCCCAGCGCCCCATGGACATCCCCCCCAAGACCGCCCCCCGGCTCTTCCTGATCGACGCGTACGCGCTGATCTACCGGTCGTTCTTCGCCTTCGTGCACCGCCCGCTCACGAACGCGCGCGGCGAGAACACCTCGGCCCCCTTCGGGTTCGCCAACTTTCTGTACGGCATCCGCGACGAGCACCGGCCCGACTACATCGCCGTGGTCTTCGATTCGGGGCACAGCCACCGCGCGAAGCTGTACCCGCAGTACAAGGCCACGCGCGAGAAGATGCCGCGGGAGCTGCGCGAGAGCCTGCCGCGCATTCGGGAGCTGGTGGAGGCCTTCGGCGACAGGGTGGTCGAGGTGGAGGGATGGGAGGCCGACGACGTGATCGGGACGCTGGCCGCTCGGGCGGCGAAGGCGGGGATCGAGGCGGTGATAGTCTCGGGGGACAAGGACTTCTTCCAGCTCGTGGGGCCGCGCGTGCGCCTGCTGAACCCGGGGCGGGGGGGTCCGCACGGCGTCGCGGCCAGCTGGGTGGACGAGCGCAACGCGGCGGAGAAGTTCGGGGTCGAGCCGGGGCGGGTGGTGGACTACCTGGCGCTAGTGGGCGACAGCTCGGACAACGTGCCCGGCGCGCCGGGAATCGGGCCCAAGACGGCGCGCAAACTGCTGGAGACGTACGGGACCGTAGGCGAGGCGCTGGCCCGCGCGGAGGAGGTGAAGGCGAAGCGGCCGCGCGAGTCGCTCCTCGCGAACCGGGAGGAGATCCTCCTCTCCAAGGAGCTCGTGACGATCCGGACGGACGTGGAGGTGGACGAGGACCTGGAGGACCTGAGAGTCGCGGCACCCGACAACGAACGCCTGCGGGCGCTCTACGCGGAGCTGGAGTTCCGCACCCTCCTGGACCGGCTCGACCGGGAAAGCGGGGGCGCGGCCCGGGGCCGGGAGGGGGAAGGCGCCGCCAACTACCGTCTGGTCGCCGACGCACGCGACCTGGCCGGCATAGCCCGGGCGTGCCGCGAGGCGGGGTCGGTGGGAATCGCGGTGCTGAGCGACACGCTGCAGCCGGTGCGGGGACGGGTGGCGGGGATAGCCGTCGCGGCGGAACCCGGGACCGCGTACTACCTGCCGGTGGCGCACGGGGATCCGGTTGCGCTGGAGCTGGGAGAAGGCGCCGAGGACCGCGGCGCCAACCTTCCCCCGCTGGACGGCGACCGCTTCGAGCCCATCCGCGCCGTGCTGGCCGATCCCGCGATCACCAAGGTCGGCCACGACCTCAAGAGTTCCCTCGTCGCGTGGCGCCGGGCGGGCCAGGAGCTGGCCGGACCCCTCAGGGACGTGATGGTCGCCTCGTACGTGCTCGACCCGGGGCGCCGCCGGCAAGATCTCGCCGCGCTCGCCGCCGACCACCTGGGCCGGGACGTCACGCCCGTCGCGAGCGTGGTGGGCACGGGGAAGAAGCGGCGGGACTTCGCGGACGTCGCGGCCGGAGAGGCGCTGGCATTCGCCTGCGAACGGGCGGAGCTCCCGCTCCGGCTCTGGGCGCGGTTCGCCGGGAAGCTGGCGGCCCAGGGACTCGACGGCCTCTTCGAGGAGCTGGAGACGCCCCTGATCCCGGTCCTTGCCGACATGGAGACGAACGGCGTGGGGATCGACGCCCCCTTCTTCGCGGAGATGAGCCGCCGCCTGGCGGGCGAGCTGCGCCTGATCCGCGAGGACATCCACCGGGTCGCCGGCACGGAGTTCAACATCAATTCGACGCCGCAGCTCCGCGAAGTCCTCTTCGAACGCCTGCAGCTGCCCGTCCTGAAGCGCACCAAAACCGGTCCCTCCACCGACTTCTCCGTGCTCGAGGAGCTGGCAGTGCGCGGTCACGAGCTGCCGCGACTCATGATGGAGTACCGGCAGCTGGAGAAGCTTCGCAACACCTACGTCGACGCGCTGCCCTCGCTCGTCAACCCCGAGACGAGGCGCATCCACACCACATTCAACCAGGCGGTCGCGGCGACGGGCCGCCTCTCGTCGTCGGATCCCAACCTCCAGAACATCCCGGTCCGGACTCCCTTGGGCCGCGAGATCCGGCGCGGCTTCGTCGCCCCCCCGGGAGCGGTGCTCCTCACAGCCGACTATTCGCAGATCGAGCTCCGCATCCTGGCGCACCTGTCGGGCGACGAGGTGTTCGTGCGCGCCTTCAGAGAGGGAAAGGACATTCACCGCGAAACGGCGGCGGTGATCTTCGACGTGCCCGTGGACGAGGTAGCCGGCGGCATGCGGGACCGGGCCAAGACGGTGAACTTCGCCACGCTCTACGGCCAGGGCCCCTTCGGGCTCGCCCGCCGGCTCGGCATATCGATGGACGAGGCGAAGCGGTTCATCTCGCAGTACTTCGAGCGCTTCGCGGGGGTTCGGCGCTTCCTGGACGGGCAGGTGGCGCAGGCGAAGGAGACGGGCTACGCGGAAACGCTCCTGGGACGGCGGCGCCTTGTGCCCGAGCTCCGCGCGCGGTCGTGGAACGTCCGCCAGTTCGGCGAGCGCGTGGCGCGGAACACGCCGATCCAGGGCACGGCGGCGGACCTGATCAAGGTCGCGATGATCCGGATCCGGCGGGCCCTGCGCGGCACCCCCGGCGTGCGCATGGTGCTGCAGGTCCACGACGAGCTCGTCTTCGAGGTCGAGGAGGAACGCGTGGCCGAGGTGACGGAGACCGTGGTCGGGACGATGGAGTCGGCGATGCAGCTGAACGTGCCGCTCAAGGTGGACGTCGGCACCGGAAGGACCTGGTACGACTGCAAGGCCTGACGGGTTGCGGGCCGCGTTCGCCCGTCTCGCGAAATCTGTCCCGAATCTCTATGTAAGCGCCCCCCGCCGGGCCCGATCTTGCCCTGCAAGCAGACTCAACGGGGCAACCGGCGAAGGCCCGCGCCGCGGCTTCATCCGCCGACCCCGCAATCGCAAGGGAGGACCGACCCGTGAGCCGTTCGGTGAACAAGATCATTCTGGTGGGCAACGTGGGGAGCGACCCCGACGTCCGCGTCACGAGTGCCGGGGTCAAGGTGGCCCGGCTCTCCGTCGCCACGAACTGGCGAACGGGCGGCGAAGACCCGGAGGAGCGCACCGACTGGCACCGGGTGAACCTGTGGGGCAGACTCGCGCAGGTGGCCGAGGACTACGTGTCCAAGGGGGACAAGCTGTACGTGGAGGGCTACCTGCAGTACGACTCCTACGAACGCGACGGAGTGACGATCCCGACGGCCGAGGTCAGGGCGCGAGAGATGATCATGCTCACCCCCCGCGACCACGACCGATAGCCGGAGCCGGTCCCCGGCGGGCCGTCCGTCAGTTCGCCGTCCAGAAGCCGGAGAGAGAGTCGCCCTGGGGACTGTCCCGGAGCTTCTCGAAGGCGCGGTTGCGGATCTGGCGGATGCGCTCGCGGGTGACGCCCAGCAGCGAGCCGATCTCCTCGAGCGTGCGTTCCTCGCCGTCGTCCAGGCCGTAGTACAGGTAGAGGATCTTGCGCTCGCGCTCCGTCAGGTAGCTGTCGAACATCGTCTCGAGGTAGTTCCGGCGGGCGATCGCCTCGATGTCCTCCTCGATCTCGGTGCCGTCCGCTCCCGCGAAGCGCTCCCCGAAATTGGCGCTGTCCCGGTCGCCCCGGTCCACGGGGGCGTCCAGACTGAGCTCGGCGGCCGCGACGCGGCGCAGCGCCCGCACCGTGTCCAGGGGCTCCTCCATCTCGCGGGCGAGCTCCTGGTCGGTGGGGGTCCGCCCCAGCTGCTGGGTCAGCGTGGTGTTCGTTCGCGCCAGGCGGGCGAGATTGGAGTTCTGGTTGAGCGGTATGCGCACGGAGCGGGTCTGCTCGGCCAGCGCCTGCAGCACCGTCTGGCGGATCCACCAGACGGCGTACGAGATGAACTTCACGCCCTTGTCGGGGTCGAACTTCCTGACCGCCTTGAGGAGGCCCTCGTTGCCGATGCAGACCAGCTCGGCGAGTCCGAGCCCGCGGCCCTGGTACTTCTTCACGTAGGAGATGACGAACCGGAGGTTGGCGGTGACCAGCCGCTCCGCCGCCTCCCTGTCACCCGTTCGGGCCCGCCGCGCCAGAGCCCTTTCTTCTTCCGGGTCGGCGATGAGCGGGTAGCGCTCCACGTCCTGGAGATACTGATCGAATGAATCTAGGCCCCGCGAAGCTCCGAACAATGCGTCCTCCTGGAATGGGTGGTATGTGCTCGCTGGCACCCCCGGTCGTTGGGGAGCCGACTCGCGGCGCGGCGGCGGGAACCGCATCGTGTACGGCTTTCGAATACCGGGAAAGTGCAACCATCCTACAGCCTCGGGCGTCCGAAGTCAAATGTTTCGGTGTGGCCGCGGCGGTCTGTCGGCGGACTGCCGGTCCGCGGCCCGCCGGGGACTCAGTGGGAGAGGATCGCCGCAAAGGGATTCGAGATCCGGCTTCGCCGCGCCTGGAAGTTGGGGAAGCCGGTAAGCAGGCTTACCACGTCGTAGCCGATCCGGAACTGGCGCTCGCGAAGGCCCCCGGCCGACAGGGGCGCCGCCAGATCGACGCGGATGACCTGCTTGGCCCCGGCCGGGAATCCGAAGCGCAGTCCCGCCCCCGCGGCGGCTCGCAGTCCGGAGTCCGTGCCGAAGGGCACGCCGCCGGTCCATCCGGCTCCGGCGTCGACGAACAAGGTGAGCCCCAGGTCGAACAGGCCGAAGGGACTGCCCAGCGTGATCCGGTCCTCCATGTGGGCGACCAGCCTCCGGGCGACCGGGAAGTCCTCGCGGCCGTAGCCCCTGACCGCGTAGCGTCCGCCCAGCGTGAGCTGGAAGGGAAGCGAGCTGTTCCATCCCCCCACGCCCGACACACCCACCACCACGGTATGCCGCGGGACGCGGGCCGGCTGCCAGTAGAAGTAGGCGCCCACCTCGGCGAGGACATCGCGGAAGGCGCCGTCGCGGGCCGGTCGCGACAGGGGCCGGGCCGCCTCGACCGACAGTTCCGAGTTGACGATCCAGCGGTCGCCGGCGGTTCCGGCAAAGAGCGATACCGCTCCTCGAATTTCGTGGAAGCCGCCCTCCGGCTCCCAGGCCGGGCCGCCCACGGTGGTGGCGACCGTCCCCAGCGCCTGCGTGCCGACGCGCACGTCCTGCTCCGCGCGCAGGGCGTCCAGTCCCTCCCGGGTGACGAAACCGACGTTTCTCTTGCCGACCAGCAGGTTGACGCGCCAGGCCCGCCTTCCGTTGACCTGGGGCCGGATCTCTTCGACGGTGGCGGCGTCCGCGCTGTCGGAGTTGGAGAAGTCGAACCCGGAGACGACGGTGACCCCGTCGGGGAAACCGTCGAAGGAGACGTCCTCCCACGAGAGCGCGGCGCCGAGGATCGAAAGGTCCCCGGGCGCACCGAATCTGCGGGCCAGGACGGCGACCGCCCGGCGGGTCCGGATCGGCAGGTTCGCATGGGTGAATCCCGAACCGGCCGGGCTCGCGTAGCTGAACAGGTCCTCCCGCTGCGAATAGGATTCGCCGAAGGCCCACTTGCCCACCTCGCCCACGAACGGGTAGGTGACCGACTCGTAAACGAAATCGCCGGTGCGCGTTCTCCCTCCGCCGACCCGGCTGTCCAGGCGCGTTCCCGCCAGCTGCAGAGCGCGGAACTCCAGCCCGAGGTCCCGCCGCTCGTCCTCCTCGATCAGGTAGGCGCCGAGGAGCGTGCCGGTTCCCATCAGGTTCTCTTCGCGGAAGGACGCCTGCGTGACCCTGAGGCGGCCACCGAATTCGAAGCGCCCGTCCAGCTTGAGCGTCCACTCGTCGTGGGTGTCGACCACCACGTGGACTTCGCGTTCGCCGACCTCGACCGGATAGATGTCGGCGTCCGCGATGAAGGGCAGCGCCCGGAGAATCCGCTCGGACTCTTCGAGAAGCATGGGGTCGAAGCAGTCTCCCGCCTCGAAGAGCAGCTCTCGCTCGATGAAGCTCTTCCCGGTACGGCGGTGCGCGCGGTTCGCCATGGAGCGCAGCCAGTCCGTGAGGCGGCGGGCCGACCCCGCGGACCCGGCGGAATCCGGTACGGCGGAGTAGATCGTGCGGTTTTCCACGAATACGCGGCCTATCGCCGGACCGTCGCAGAGGCGCCGGCCGGCCGAAGCCGCGGTCTCCTGCGCCGACGCCCGGTGATGCTGCGCCACGGCGCACGCCAGCGCCGCGCAGATCGTCCAGCGGGCGGGCGTGCCTGTCATGTGGCCATGAGGCGGGATGGTCCCTTCCGGGAAGTGGAGGGCGTTCTACTTGTGAAGATGATTGGACGGCGCCGCCCGTCAAAGGGTTTGCCGCCGGACGTTGACGAAGCTCCGACGTTTCCGGTAGGATCACAGTTGGCGGAGTTCGGCCAAGGGTTGGCCGGCCGCCGGATGCGCCACGGGAGGCGGTTACGGGGTTGAACGCCGGCGTCCGCCGGTGCGGCGCGACCCGAACAGACAACGTTCCAGGCCGACGGGGAGGCTTCACAGGTGGACCTAACAGCACAGGGACTGGCCCCGCGCGGGCGGGTGCGCCGGAACCTGTCTCCGGCGCGGCTGTACGAAGAGACGCTGCGCCTGGGGACCGGCAGACTCGCGCACGGGGGCGGCCTCGTCACCGTCACCGCGCCCCACACCGGGCGCTCGCCGAACGACCGCTTCATCGTCCGCGAGGCAGGGTCCTCGGACCTGATCGACTGGGGCGACATCAACGTCCCCATCGGCGAGGAGCACTACGCGCGGCTCAAGTCCGACATCGTCGGCCGGCTGAACGGCCGCGACCTTTACGTGCGCGACGCCAGGGCCGGGGCCGATGCGCGCTACGGCGTCAAGGTGCGGGTGATCTCCGAGAGTCCGTGGCACGACCTCTTCGCCTACAACATGTTCCTGCGGCTCGCGCCCGGGGAGGAGGACGGCTTCGATCCCGACTTCGTGGTGTACCACGCCCCCTCCATGCAGGCCGACCCCGACCGTCACGGCACCAACTCGGGCGCCTTCATCGTGGTCCACTTCACGGAGCGCGCGGTGCTCGTCGGGGGAACCGCGTACGCCGGCGAGATCAAGAAGTCCATCTTCTCGTCGCTCAACTTCCTCCTGCCCGCCCGGGGCGTGCTTCCCATGCACTGCTCCGCGAACATCGGCCGGGGGGGCGACACGGCGCTCTTCTTCGGCCTTTCGGGCACGGGGAAGACCACTCTCTCCGCCGACCCGGACAGGCGGCTCATAGGCGACGACGAGCACGGCTGGAGCGACGACGGAGTCTTCAACTTCGAGGGCGGCTGCTACGCGAAGACCATTCGCCTGTCGCCCACCGGAGAGCCGGACATCCACCGCGCCACGCGCATGTTCGGCACGATCCTCGAGAACGTGATCCTGGACGAGCGCACGCGCGAGATCGACTACGACTCGGCCGATATCACCGAGAACACCCGCGCCTCCTATCCGATCCACTTCATCGACAACGCCGTCCCCTCGGGCCTGGGCGGCCACCCGGAGAACGTTGTCTTCCTCACCGCCGACGCCTTCGGCGTGCTCCCCCCGATCGCCCTCCTCGACACCGGACAGGCCATGTACCACTTCCTTTCGGGGTACACGGCCAAGGTGGCGGGCACCGAAAGGGGGGTCACGGAACCGCGCGCCGCCTTCAGCGCCTGTTTCGGCGCGCCGTTCCTGCCTCAACCGGCCACGGTGTACGCGGGCCTGCTCGGCGAGAAGCTCCGCGCACACGGCACCCGCGCCTGGCTGGTGAACACCGGGTGGACCGGCGGCCGCCACGGAGTGGGGAGGCGGATGAAGCTGGCGCACACTCGGGCCATGGTTGCGGCCGCTCTGGGCGGCGACTTGGACGACGTGCCGGTCGCGACGGACCCGGTCTTCGGGCTGCGCGTCCCGGTGCGCGTGCCGGACGTGCCGGGGGACGTGCTGTTGCCGCGCGGCACCTGGGCCGACGGAAGCGCCTACGACGCCGCCGCGGCCGAGCTGGCCGCCATGTTCAAGAGGAACTTCGAGCGGTTCGCGGGCCGGGTTCCGGACGGCGCGAGCGCGGCGGGGCCCGGGTAGCGGAGGCGCCGCGGAGCCGATGAAACCGCCCCGGTCTCCGACCCGCGCCCGCGCGGAGAAAAACGCGCCGTCTCAACCAGACGGCGGATGGCGCGGCTCCAAGATCGCGTCGCGGGGAGCCTCGGGAACCGCTTGGAAGCATCCACGGGAAGTCATGATCGGGCAAAGTAACGGCTGATGGCGATGACATCTGGAAGCCTACGCTGGTTCCGTTCACTCGCCTTCGTTGCAGGTTTGGTCCTGGTCGTTGTTCTCCCCTCCCCTCTTTCCGGCCAGTGCGCCTTCAACAGGTTTACCTCGCAACCGACGTTGACTTTGCGTGGGGCCTTTCTGACGACCCCAACGAAGCCACGATTTTCCCCCGCATGGAGGTATTCGTCCTGACGCAGCCCAGTGGCCGAAGGGACATATCCCTGTCGTTTCAGAAATGGCTCATAGACCCAATCTCGGGGACGGAAAATTACGCCACCATATGGCGGGCGGAAGCCACAGGTTCCACCCGGGAGCGCAAACTGGCCGACATCGAGTTCCGGCTTGGCTTCTTCCTCGACGAGTACCTCGAGGTGAACGCCGAGGCCTGCAACGCCAAACCGAGGCGGTGACCGTGGCCAGCGCGGTTCGCGGCGCCGGGAACCGTTCTACGCGGCTTGCACCTCTCTCTGATCGACTGGAGACCGGAGAGAGGAAGCACGCAGGGGTCCTGCGCGAGCCGATCATGGTCGGTGCCGAGGCGTAGCCCCATGGTCGATCAGATGAGCCGCGGGTCGTGCCCCGAGAGTCCAACGAAGTACTTCGTCCACAAGCTGATCGACTGGGAGCGGGTCAACCAGCGTCTTGAGCGCTACCCGGCAATTCGAGATGCGTTTTCGATGGAGGTACTCCGGGCGGCTGAGGAGAGCCCGCCGTACTACTGCCACTACATGGCGTGGCGGCTGGGGACTTGGCGCGTGGCGCGCGAGCGATTTCTTGTCAAACTAAACAATTTGCTCGCCAATGCTGTGAAGCTCCCGAACTGGGAGAGCGAGAAGTCCGTGCTCAATGACGGGGAGTACGCGACCTATTGGTCGCTCCTCTGGCAATTGCAGGTTGCTGAGAAGCTCCGGTCGGTCGGTCGAAACGTGATGTGGGCCGGACCGGAAGGCGGGCCAGATCTCTCCGTCGACGTGGACGGGCAGCGATGGCATGTGGAGTGCTACGTCATGCGGAAGTCATATTTCCTTTTGCAGTTCCTCCTAGAATGTCTCTCGACGATCCTCGACGTGGACGTTCAGTACGACTATCGGCGGTTTGCGCGGATGTCCTTGCCCGAGGCCGGCCAGTTCCTGGACGACAAGCTCGAACCGTATTGCGATGCGTCTCGTCGCGAGGAAGCGAGTGGGAAGTACGTTACCATCGTGTACAGGGACCAGTGCTCGGTCGAGGTGGCCGAGGAGGAGTGGGACAAGATGGAGTCGGACGACACGGTCGACGGAAGGAGGCTTCGGCCGGGGTGGTGGGGCTCTCCGGAACAACACGTCACCGTGATGCTCAAGGAAGCGGTCTTGAACAAGCAGGAGAGCAACAGCCTCTGTGACCATCATCCGAATGTTCTCGCGGTGAATCTGCTGCTGACCAACACCGGGCTCGCCGAGTATCATGATCGTGACGGGGACATGATCCCTGGATGTGCGCCAGAACTTCCAGACGCCGTTGACGTGTTAGCGGTTGCGAATTGCGGCATTGACGCGAGGGTACCCAACCTCAGAATTGCCGCGTGTGGCTCGCCGAATTGGTGTCGCGAGGGACGATGGCTGGAGGCGGAGCCTGACTACGGGCTTGAGACGCTGTGACGATGCTCGGGATTCCCGCCAATCGTTTCGGCTTACTCGTCACGGCGATCGGAGCGAAACTCCTCTTGCGGCCGTTCGACGATCTGGGCCTTGCTCCGCTCAGGGCCGGGTCGAAGTAGTCGCCCACACGCGCCCGCAGCCGATCAAGATCGGTGTTCACCGGCAAAATCCGTCGCGACTCGTCTTGACCGGGGAAACGACACTGAAAACAGCTCAGGCCAGTCGAACCAGTCCTCGCTGAACTCTCGGTCTCCGTGAATGGCAGGCCCAGTGGCAGCACCGGTTTGATCGCCGAATAGAGCGTGCCCGGTTCCGGCTCGGTCGTGGCGATCAGCTGCTCCGGCTTCTTCTGTCCCCAGAGATTTCGGAACTCGACCGACTTAGCGGGCTGGTGTTCCCGCTTTGCGAACTAACGTCGCAATGGCCGGAAATTACATACCTGAGTAAACGACGTGTCCCAAGTCGTTGGAAGCCATAGGATTGGGGACGCAACAGGAGATTCTGGCTTGACGGCAACACACCTCTGGATGCCCCCACTCGGAGTCGAACCGAGATCTTCCCTTTCGTCAATAGGGCGCTCTGTCCGTTGAGCTATGGGACTTCCCGCTTGGGGAGTCCTGTAGCCTCCAGAGAAGGCATATGTGCAGAGGTGTGTTGCCGCCCCATGATGGAATAGTAGTCGTTTTGTGGAAGGAAGTCAAGCGGCGGCATTGCCGAATCGGAGACGCCCCCCTCTTTTCGGAGGTCACGGGGGGAGAGTGTGGTCATCTGGGAAATATGGGATGCTACCGGATAGCGGCTAATTCGCTGAAGGCGAGCATCTTGTGAGATTCTTCTCTGGGGTTCGCTTATGAGGGTGAGCGTCTAGCTGGGGAGCACGTCTGCCCGGAATCGAACCGGGGACGCATGGCTTGTCACACCACCGCAAAATGGCGGAAATCGTGCCAGAAGGGGCCGAAAATCCGGCGCTGGAGGCCTCGGCCGAGACTTCCGAAGGGTGCGGGCCGGGCGGGTTCGCCGGCGGGCCGGACGGGCGGAGCTCCGGAGACAGCGCGCCCCCTGGGGGCGTTTCCGGGCGAGTCTTGCGTTCGCCCACGGTTCAGGTCGCTTCATTGAGCGACTGAAGCATATGGCCTCGACCGGCCATGGAAAAGGGGGGGGCCGCCCCGGATCGCTCCGGACCGGCCCCCGTCGGCGAACTTCGAGGCCTCCGCCACCCCCGGAAGGAAGCTACCGGGGCGGCTCCCCCGTTACCGACACGTGGAACTCGTGACCGTTAGTGGGGTCGTCGGGGTGGAGTACCAACCATTCGGATAACGTCACGGTCACGAGCACGGAGTCCGCCGCGGCGATGGCGGCGACCGTGAGAACGCCCCCCGAAATCGAGACGGCGACCGCCGCCGGGTCGGCCGACCGGGCGGCGAAGATCTTGTCCCCGTCGTCTGCAAGGGCCTGCTCCATGCAGTCGCGCGGGACGAAGTGGTCCAGGAGGGACACTTCCCTCGTGTCCCCGGCCAGCATGACGAAATCCGGTATCTCATCCGCGCCAAAAGATCTGACCTCGGCTTCGCAAGGGGCGCCGCCGCCCGCACATGCCGGAGCCGTCGCGGCAACGGCGGCCAGGGCGACGCCCGCAATCGTCTTTCTCATTTTCCGCCTCCTCTATTTCAGGTTCTTGAGCCATGTCGACCGGATGTCGAGCGGGTCCCAGTTCCAGGGTTCCCTGGCCGTCTCCCTGACCTTCGACGGAAGCCAGACGCCGGGGAACACCTCCCTATGTAGCCGGGGGGTGATCCGGTTTTCAAGGCACCAGACGATGTCGGAGACCCTGCTCCGGTTCTTCCAGTCCGGGAATATCCCCAGTGCCTTGCCCTTCACCTCGCAGGTCTTGAACACCTCCGCGACGTAGCGGCCGGGGTACGACGTCCAGTCGCCCTTCTCCCCCCCCGTGTTGTCGGCCAGGTCCGTGAAGAGCGCGGCGATCCATCCCTCGATCTTCCGCTTCCGGTCGTGGGAGACGTTCCGGCAGAAGCCGGGAGGGGCCTTGGGGGTGCCGAAGTGCTCGAAGCAGTCCCCGTAGAAGCCGCGCGGATGGTTGGTGGTGACCGATCCGACGTTCCCGGCGTAGTGGGCGAAGCCCTCCTTCAGGGCGCACCTGTAGGAGGAGGCCCTGTCTATCCAGTGCCGCTTGCAGTTGGGCGAACGCCACCATATGCCGCCCAGCGCCTTGTGGTGCAGCGCGTGCCCGTACTCGTGGGCGGCGGTGAAGCGGAAGCGGCGACCGGCGGGATTCCACGCGAGGGTGATCACGTCCTTGAAGGGAAGACCGTTGTAGTTCGACCTCCCTTTGGGGTTCCAGTCCAGCTTCCATGAGATCGGCCCGCGCGTGTACCCGAAGTGGTCGGTGATGGCCTCGGCCGCGAGGTTCAGCACCCGCCACGGCAGGTACTTGTGGGCCCTTGCCTCGACGAACACCACCTGGCCGCAGTGGCGCCTGTCCGTCCGCCAGGACCCGACTTCCCTCCTTCCGTCGACGAGATCGGTGTCGCGAACCCGAATGCCGCCGTAAACGATGTCGCCGATGCTCTTCGTGCACTCGTAGGCCACGATCCCCGGGATGTAGTGCTCCTCGCTTTCCCCGATTCCGGGGACGGTGCGCCACCCAAGAAAATCATCGGTCCCTTTCCGCCACGCCCAGACCGACGCGCCCTCCGCCGGCTTGAAGCCTTTTCTGTCGTTGACGCTGTAGAGCACTGCGAGGTACACCGAGTCGGAATGCCAGGGGCTGCCCGGTTCGGACCGGGACGGCGCGCCGTCCGCCGGCCCGGCCGCCGGGTGGACGCTGTCGGGGAAGACCGAGTCCTCGAAGAGGCGGGTAAGCTGGCCGTTCGTCTCGGAGACGTACATCCAGGCCTGGCGGTACGCCTCGTCGAAGAGCCACGGGCCGCCGTCCGGGCCGCGAGCGTGGGCGTTCGCCATAACCCGGTAGTAGCCCGCCTCTTCGCCGGAAACGGCGTGGGACCGCTCCCACGTGTCGCCGGAGTCCATCGCCGGAAGGTCCCAGCTTGCCTCGGCCGGCAGATCGGGATGGCCCGTCCCGGCGTGATCCATCAGGGCCTTCGTCGTAAGCGTTAGCACCACCTCGCCGCTGTCGATCCGCGCTTGCGCCACGCCCCGGATGTCCAGCTCGACGTCCGCGTTCGGCAGCAGGGGATCGGTGGTCGTGATCGTCAGGGCGATTCGGCCCCTGGCCGGATGGACGATGCTGTCGAAAACCCCTTCTTCGATCGCGGCCAGACGGTGGCCGCCGGAGTCCGGGGCCTCGACGGCGGGCGGAGCGGCGGCGGTCGGCGGCTCGCGTTCGCAGGCCGCCGGCGCGGCCAGCGAGAAAGCGAGGGCCAGGACGATTCTTCGGTTTCGCATCGGAGGGACTCCTTTCGCGGTGGGGAAGCGGAGGGGCGAGATGCCCCGGAGCGCCCGGGGGAGCGGCCCCCGGACGGATCCCATTGCGACTCAATCAGCCCCTCCCGCTTGGCCGACGCCCCGACTCAGTATCGCAAGAATCGGGCCGTTGTTGAGAAATTGCCGTAAATCGTGTCCTGACAACGCTT
>JAPPNM010000006.1 GCA_028873825.1 Gemmatimonadota bacterium
CGGCGTTGGTAGGGGACCTAATCGCCGAGTGTGTCGTAGACATGCATCCGGCGATCGTGGAGGACAGCGGTTGAGTAGGTGGGCTCGGTAGGGTTGGCTGCGAGACGACTCTCATCCATCTGCGGAGAGTAGCAGACGACTCCTTGCCGTGATCCACTTGGCGCGCCAGCGCTCGTCGCTCCGGTCCCAGCGCCAAGCGATTCACATCATCGAACGGATCACCTACGAATCGTCCGGTTTCGCGACATCTCCCGTGTCTGTCCTCTGCCAACGACGAGCAACTACAGCCCAGTCGATTCTCCGTTCCTTGTCTCCAGTCCACACGCCCCAGAAGGCGGGCCACGCGTCAGGATCCCGTAAAATCAGGTCGGGCGCCATCAGCATTCTCCATTCGGAGTGGTGGTTGAGGTCTCTGTACCTGATTCAGGGCTCCAGTAGTGTACCAGCGCTGATCTTTGAGGCAAGGGGCCGCCTGGACTCAAGCCCGCCCGCCGCCGTTCGTCTCGCGGTAGCATCCTCCTGCCTTCGCGGCCAGCCTATGCCGGTCGTGATGCCCGTGCCGCCCAAAGGTGCTATTCAGTTACGCCTCACGCGGATTCACCCACCTGACTGATCGTGACTACCGTCCCCCGGTCGCCGTATCTTGCGATCAGCCGCCCGCAGACCGTCCACGGACCGGCGCGCCGGCGCGCCCGCACCGCCGTCGACCCCCCACGCCCCCAAGGAGAGTCCCCCCGATGACCGCGCCCACAATCCTGTTCCTGCTGGCCGCAACGCTTTTCGGACCCGACCGGATCGATCTGGGCCCGAGCAGCGTTACCGTCGACGCGGGCGAGACCGTCACCGTCACGGCCACCGTCCGCCACGAGGACGGAACCGTGCTCCCGGACGCCCCCGTGCGGTGGATCGCGACGAACACCGAGGTCGCCGCGGTGGACCAGTCGGGCCGGGTGACCGGGGTTTCGCCGGGCGAGGCACCGAATCGCGGCCCGGACGGGCAACGTCATGGCGTTCGCCAGGGTGGTCGTGCGCGCGCTGCCCGTCGCCGCCCTGGAGGCGGGGGAGGCGAGCGTTGTCGTGTCGTCCGGCCGGGCCCGCGCCTCCGTGACCGTGACCGTGCGGGAGGGCGACCTCGGCGAGGCCCCGGCGGTGACGGCCCGCCGCCGACTCGCCGAATCGTAGTTTGACCGGGACTCGCGCTCCCCATTATCGTTCCGGTTCGCCCTTCCTCCGCACACCCCCAGACGATTCCGCCCGACCGCCATGCCAAGCTATCGCAAGCCTGGGACTCGCCCGCCGAAGCCGGAGAGCCCCCTCGACAAGGAAGACGCCTTCGTCGCGACCACCCTCGAGGTGAGCCAGTGGGCCCGGCGGAACCGTCCGATCATGACGCTGGGCGTCGTTGTGCTGGGCCTCGGCATCGCGGCCTTCGTCTACTACGGGCGGTACAGGGACACGCTGCACACCAACGCGGCGGGCCGGCTGGAGGAGCTGCAGATGCGCGTGAGCACGGGCGCCGACGTCCAGGCGGACCTGACGCTGTACCTGGCGCGTTTCTCCGGCACGCCCTTCGCGGACGAGGCGCGGCTCGCCCTGGCCCAGGTCAACGCGGAGCTGGGCGAACGCGAAGCGGCCGCCGAGGTGCTGAGGCCCCTGGCCGGGGATGTGGAGGACCCCCTGGGCGCCCAGGCAACGGCGATGCTCGCGGCGATCTCCGAGGACATCGGCGACCTCATCGTGGCGGAGGAGCTCCACGAACGCCTCGCCGACCGGGCGCGGCTGGGGTTCCAGCGCCGGGAGGCGCTCTCGCACGCCGCTCGCCTTCGCCGCGAGCAGGGAGACGCGGCCGGAGCGCTGGCGTTCTACGACCGCCTGCTGGACGAGATGGACGAGGAGGATCCGGATCGCGGCGTGGTCGAGATGCGCCGGGCGGAGGTCGAAGGGCTCCTGCGGTAGCGGGGGGGGGGTCCGCGGGGTGCCGCCGGGCCAGGACCCGGTGGCGGATTGCCGTTTCGGAGGGCGTGCCGAAACGCGGCCTTGTGTCGCACAACACTGAATCCCCCTTTCCGACCGGAGCAAGGGACGATGCGAAACCTGACGCGATTCGCTCCGCTGGCCCTGGCCGTCGCAGTGGCGGCCTGCGAACCCCGCCGGGGGGACGGCGGCCCCGGCCCCCGTCACCGACGAAAGGGGGGTGTTGCTGCTCGATGGCCTCGGCGACCTCGGGCCGCAGATTCAAGCGGCCATGGGGACGGCGGAGGAACGGTTTGTCGAGATCGCCAAGAGCGTGTTCAAGCTCACGGGCGGCAGTCTGGAAGGCATCGAGGAAATGAAACTCATATGGACTCGCGAACGGTGGCTGGAAGGCTACACCGGGGAAGGTGACGACCAATGAGTTTCCGGCGAAACATCACAACGATGCTGGGCGCACCTCACGGCGGGACGCTCCAACCGCCCCCCAGGCGAGCGACACCGCGCGCGTGCCATGCCGCCCCGGAGGGGAATCCGACCCTAACAGCCCGGACAAAATCCCCCCGGCATTCGAGCGGCGACGCATCCGCGCCGGCCGCTTCGCTTCACCCGTCCGCGCTGTAAAGTATACATTACACTATGTAATGTCTGCTATACATTTTGCCGCTCCAATGCTGCGCTCTGCGTTGCTCCTCGGGCGAATAGCGCTGCTATTCTCCCTTCGTCGCGCCTTGCTAGCCCGGCGCCTCGCCGCTCTCGGTGCTCGGGCGGCTTTGTCCACGGACTGCTAACCCAGGCTACGGTATGCGGTTACGCGATCCGTAAGGAACCCCCGAGATCCCATATATGTCGTATAATGCATATTATGTAAAGCTACAGTTTTCTGCTTGTCGAAGGGGGCCGGTGCTCCCCCGGCCGCGTTCCCCGCCCCGGTCCGTTGCGCGGAACCCGCTGGCCGCGAACCGCAAAGGAAGACGAAACCCGCATCCGGCGTCACCTCGGCAGCGCGCTGCGCAACACGAATCCGATGTTCGCCGGGCGCTCGGCCAGCCGGCGAACGTACCAGGGGAACCAATGGACGCCGTAGCTGACGAGTACGCGGACGCCCTTGCCCTCCCGCGCCAGGCGCTGCTGCAACCGGTCGGCAATTCCGTAGAGCATCTGGTATTCGTAGGCGTCCGTTCCCACCGCGTTCGCCTCGGCCCACGCGTCGATCCGCCGGATGAGCGCCCCGTCGTGCGTCGCCAGCCCCACGCGCAGTCCGGCCGCCCTCGCGTCGGGGGCGAGCATCCGCACCGCCTGGTCGAAGAACGCCCGGTCCACGTCCGCCTTGACCGGCAGAGCGGTCTCGGGCGGTTCGGCGTAGGCTCCCTTGACCAGCCGGACCGCCGCCCCGATGGGGATCAGCGACTCGAGATCGTCCGGAGTCCGGCGCAGATAGGACTGAAGGCAGATTCCGAACCTCTCGTGGTCAGCGCGGATGGCACGGTAGAGCTCGAGCGTCGGATCCACGTACCGGCTGTGCTCCATGTCCAGCCACACCCAGTTTCCGTGCGCTTCGGCGGCCTGGGCGACGCGCCGGACGTTCCGCTGCGCCACGTCGAAGCCCAGGTCGAGGCCCAGATGGGTCGGCTTCAGCGACAGCTCGGCATCCAGGCCCGTGGCGGCCACCCTCTCCGCCGCGTGGACGTAGTGATCCGCCGCCGCGCGCGCCTCCGCCTCGTCGGCGACGTTCTCGCCGAGCAAGGTGACGAGAGCGCGGATACGGTGCCGCTCCGCCATCGAGCGGGCCGCGCCGAGCGCATCGTCCAGCGTCTCGCCGGGCATGAAACGGCGCACCGCCCGCCTCACGAAGCCGTACCTGGGGAGCGTGTTGCTGCACCAGCCGTTTTCGGAGACCCACAGGAGCGCTGAACGAATCATGGCCGGGAAACTGGTCCGCCCTCGCGCGACACGCCAGTCTCCCGGCGGATCCGCCGGGAGACCGGCGCCCGGGCCGAGCGGGCCACTCCGCCGTCCCCGACCGCCGCCGGCACCGCGGGACCGCCCCAAGGACTCGCCGGCGGAACCGGGAGACGCGGCGCGCCGACGGTGGCCGGGGACCGACTCCGCACGTCCGTCTACAGCCTCCCAGCCAGATCCAGGAGGCGCAGCTTCCAGACCCTCCACACGGCTTCGCGGATGATCGCACCCGACATCTTCGATTCGCCGCTGTCGCGCTCGGTGAACACGATCGGCACCTCCCGCAGGGCGAAGCCGGCCCGCCAGGCTCGCAGCTTGAGCTCGATTTGGAAGCTGTATCCGTTCGACTGGATCCGGTCGAGTCCCACGGCTTCGATCACCTCGCGGCGAAAGGCGTTGAACCCTCCGGTGGCGTCGTTGACCGGGAGGCGCGTGATCACGCGTGCGTACCAGGATCCGAACAGGCTGGTCACGAGCCGGCCGAGCGGCCAGTTCACCACGGTGATGCGACCTCCCACGTAACGGGATCCGACCGCCACGTCCGCCTCCTCGAGCGCTTCCACCAGGGCGGGAAGTCTCCCGGCGGGGTGCGAGAGGTCGGCATCCATCTCGATCAGGATGCCGTAGTCCCTCTCGAGCCCCCACCTGAACCCGGCGACGTACGCCGCCCCCAGCCCCTGCTTGCCCGGGCGGTGCAGCACGTCCACTCGCTCGCTCCCGGCCGCGAATTCGTCGGCCAGATCGCCGGTGCCGTCCGGAGAGTTGTCGTCCACCACCAGGACGTGGAAGATGTCCCCCTGGGCCAGAATTGCGGGCACGGCCCGCGGCAGATTGTCCCGCTCGTTGTAGGTAGGGACGATCACCAGCGCACGCGGGTTCACGGTCACGCGGCGCCCCCGGTGGCCGGTTCGGCGACCTCCGCCTCGGGTTGCGAAGGCGCGGCGGCGGCGGGCCGGCGCAGCACCAGGGCCCCGGCCGCGGCCCCCAGCAGCTCGGCGGCGGTGATCCAGACGCGCTGGAGCGCGGCGAGCACGAGGCTGGCTTCCAGTCCGAGAACCGGGGTCAGCAGCCCGGCCAGGGAGGACTCCCGGATACCGATCCCCGCCGGGGCGAACACGGCCACGTAGCCCGCGAAGTACGCGGCCGCGAAGGCCGTCGTCGCCACGCCGAAGCCGATGTCCGATCCCAGACCGCGGCTCAGACACGCGAAGGCGGCGCCGTGGACGAGCCAGTTCAGCACGTACCCCGGGAGGAGGCGCAGCAGGCCGCGGCCGCTCGGGTCCGGCAGGTTCCCGGCGTGGCCGCCGCGCCGCAGCGCCCAGCGCAGCAGGGCCCCCGCCCCGCCGAAGTACAGAAACCCGGCCAGCCCGGCCACGACCGCCACGCCCGCCACTACCTTCCACGCCTCCGAGAAGCCCGCCGACCACGCGACCGCCCCTCCCCCCACGGCGGCCGCCCCAAGCAGGTTGACCATCTGCGCCGTCACCGCCGCCCCCGTGGCGCGCACCCCCGACATTCCCCTGCGGCGGGCCAGCACGGCCACCCCGGCGAGCGCCATGATCTTGCCGGGCACGTACCGGCCGAGGTTCGCGATCAGGAGGATGGCGGCCCCCTCGGCCACCCCCGTCCCGCGCTCTCCGAACTCGACCAGGTTCCGCGACCACAGCGCGGCGGCGATGGCGAACGTCGCCAGGAGGAGCGCCACGGAAAGGACCAGGTACGGGACGTCCGGCCGCACCGTCCCCAAGTCCACGGTCCCGACCTCGGCCAGCCTGATCCCCGCTCCGCGCAGTATCAGCCACGTCACCCCGGCCGTAAGGACCAGCTTGACGGGCAGCGCCCACCGCCGCCTTCGGGCGGCCACCCCCCCCTTCCCTCCCCCTCCGGGCGACTCGCGACCGCTCATCCCGGCCTTCGCCCCGGCAGCCGCGCGGACAGGCCGCGCACGTACGGCAGCGCGAACAGGAGGACGGTGATCGCCGACGCGACAATGCTGAGCCGGAGCGCGCTCCGGACGGTCGGGGCCGTGAAGCGCAGAGTGACCGCGTGCTCTCCCGCCGAGGGAATCTCCACCGCCTGCAGGGTGAGGTTGGCCCGGCGCACCTCGGCGGGCTCGCCGTCCACCTCGGCCGCCCAGCCGGGGAACCAGTTCTCCGACACGACCAGGAGCGCGGGGCCGGTGGTGGTGACCCGCAGGCGGCGCTCGTCGGGATCGGCGAGCTCCCAGGCGACGTCGCCGGTGACGGAGGGATCGGGCACCAGCGACGCGGGTTCCGCCAGTATCGCCTCGCGCGCGGGGTCGAACGACGGCGACAGGATCCTCGCCAGCGCGGCATCGTCGCCCAGAACCGTGGCCGTGCCCGCCACCCAGGCCTTCTCCAGCCCGGGAAAGGCGTACACGGCCTCCACGCCCCGCGGCGTCCGGGCCGTGCTCACCGCCACGGCGCCCTCCCCCGGGGGGCCCCCGGCGGCCTGCAGCGGCCAGGCGACGTACTTCACGTTCATGATCCTGAGCACGTTCGGGTGGCGGCTGTTGTCGCCCCGCCGCACGCTGGCCTGGAGCCCCAGGAGCTTCCGGTAGCGCGCCAGGTCGTTGGGGTGATGCCCGACCATGATGTCGAGTCCGTGCATGGCCAGGTCCACGTTCTGCTCGCTGCCGCGCAGATCCGCGACCCGGAACGGCGGACCCTCGTCGCGTCTGGCCTGCAGAAAGCGGATGTTCTCGTCCGGGGCGGCCCATGCGTGAAAGTCCAGGGTGCGGATGAAGGCGCGGTCGATCCGGCCGAGATCGACGGCGACCAGCGCGGCCAGTCCCGCCAGCGCGGCCGCGAGGGGGATCCTGCGGTAGCGTCCCGCCCAGATCCCCGCTACGGCCAGCGCGGCGATCAGGAAGGCGATGCCGAATCCCCGCGTTATGAAGGGCTGGGCCGCGGCGAGGGCCGCCAGCTGGCGTTGCCCCGCGTCGCCGTAGAGCACGTTCGTCCAGATGTCCGCCAGCGCGCCCGAGGCCTGGAGCAGCGTTCCCGCGAGAAGCAGCCCCGCGAAGCCCAGGACCGCCCGGCCGCGCCGGGTTCGCGGGAACGGTTCCCGCCCCGGCGCCTCTCGCGCGAGGTCGTCGATTCCCATCGCGAACAGGGTGGTCACGCCGAAGCTTACCAGGAAGGCGCAGATCGCCGGGACGCGGAAGAGGCCCATTCCGGGCACGATCTCGTAGAAGATGCGCCACACGGGCGTGTGGGAGCCGAGAGCGTAGAGAAGCCAGACGCCGCTCATGGCGGCCATGAACAGCCGGAGCGCCCTTCTCCGCCTTCCCAGGAGTCCGAAGAGCGCCAGAACCGCGACCGAGACCCCCAGGTACTCGTGGTTCAGCTTGATCGCGTTGCGTCCCCAGTACGTGCCGCGCCCCCAGTCGGCGTCGGCGTTGCTGTTGCCGACGAACTCCGGAACGACCAGCGACACGACCTCTTCCGGGTGGAGCGACCACGAACTCGAGTAGGCGATCCTCTCCTCCGGGGTCGCCTCCACGGTGGTTGCGGTGCGCCGGGAAAACTCGCCGACGTAACTGGCGGCGGGGAGGACCTGGAACGCCGCGATCCCGCCTCCCAGGAGCGCCGCGCCCAGGAATGCGCCGAAAGGCGCCAGCGCCCGCCTAGCACCCGCAGCCCGGCTGGCGTTGCCGGGCGAACGCCACATCCTTGCCGCCCGGAAAAGCGCGTACGCGCCGGCCGAGCCGAAGAGGAAGTACGCGGTCTGGAACTGAGTGACGAGGCTCACCAGCGCGACCGCACCGGCCACGCCCGCGACCGTGCGGCCCGAGGGCGTGCGCAGCACGGCCTCGGCGGCCCAGAAGACCAGCGGCGTGAGCGCGGCCACCATGAGCTTGCCGTCGTTGCCCGGCAGCACCAGCGTGACCATCACCGGCGCCATCAGCCAGGCGAGCCCGCCGGTCGTCGCGGCCGCCCGGCCCAGTCCGATGCTGCGCGCCCACCCGTACATGAAGAAGCCTGCCGCGAGCACGTGCAGCACCATCCTCCACCCGACCGCGCGGTAGCTGTCCATGACGAAGTAGAGCAGGCTGGTCGGGTACACGCCGTCCGCCGCCGAAATGGACTCGAGCGTGGGTACGCCGCCCAGCAGCCGCGGGGCCCACAGCGGGAAATCGCCCGCCGACAGGCGTTCGGCGAAGAAGTCCCGGCCCATGTAGCCGAGAGCGAGGATGTCATCGCCGTAGAGCATCCGGTCGGAGAAGACGAACTCCCCGAAGAGGATGACGGTGGCAAGCAGGAAGAGACCGCCGGGAAGCCACCATTGAATGGGGACGGGGTTCCGCTCGCCGCGGGCCATCGGCTGAAGCTCCGTCTTCGGGGAGGGGTGCCGGGACATGCCGGGCGTCGGCGCGGACCGGCCGCGCGCAGGTCATCACACTACAGCCGGGGGGGTGGGGGTTCAAGGTTGGCCGGGTCGCGGTCCGGGACGCGGCATGTCAACCGTGGATGACAAGATGTCAACTGCGGATTACATTGCGGCGGCGCCCGTCCCGCCGAGTTCCCCGCCCCCCGTTCGAAAAACGGTCTTCGATTGCGGACAACCTGCCGAAACCGTCTATCTTACGACATCCGCATCACCGCACCGCCCAGCAACGGGAGCGACCGACTCCATGTCGCGCACCACCCTCCGGCTACCTGACGGAATCCCCCTTCGGGACGAATACGACGCTCTGCAGCGATCGGCGGTCTTCCGGGACATGGCGGCGTTTTCGGAGGAGTTCCTGGAGAGAAACCGGAGCGTGCTCGATCGCTACATCGCCAAGTGGGGGGCGGCGAACCCCTTCCGTTCGTGGAGCCGGCAATGGGAGTACCCGTACGTGTTCGGGAAGGTGGCCGAAGCGGTTCGAGCGCGTCCTCGCGCCCGGATACTGGACGCGGGCTCGGGCGCAACGTTCCTGCCCTTCTACCTCGGACGCCGTCTCGAGGGAACGACGGTCCGCTGCTGCGACACGGACGACACTCTGGCGGACGTGTTCTCGGCGCTCAACCGGAACCTGAACGGCGACATCGAATTCTCGACCGCGGACATCAGGGCGCTCCCCTACCCCGACTCGTCGTTCGATCTGGTCTATTGCGTTTCGGTGCTTGAACACACGGACGGCTACGAGGACATCCTGAACGAGTTTTCGAGGGTGTCGAACGGAGGGCGGCTGACCGTCACCTTCGACGTCTGCCTGGACGGCACCCGCGACATCCGCCTGAAGGATCTGGACGGGATGCTGGACGCGCTGGCGGTTGCCTTCGATACCGGTCCGGACCTCCGCCGCGCCGTAAGGTCGCAGCTGTCGAATCCCGGCATCGTGACGACCCGGACGGTGAGCCGGGACCTGCTTCCGTGGAGGGGCCCGCCGCTACTGCACCGCCTCAAGTCATCCCTGGCCAACCGCCGGCCCGTGCCGTGGCCGCCCCTCCTGACCGTCTGCTGCCTGAGTGGAGACCTCCCCTGATCCCCCGGTCGAACGCCGGACATCGTCGTCCTTGCCGCTCCGGCGGCGGCGGGCGCGAGCCCGCCTGCGAGAACCGATCCGCAACCCCATGAGCGCCAACCGGGAGCCCGACACCCGCTATCGATCCCGGATCACGGTAACCCCGGACGGGATGGAGGCCTTCACCGAGCTCTCCGGCGACACCAACCCGATTCACATGGACCGCGAATCCGCTCGCGACTTCGGCCATCCGGAGCAGATGGCCTACGCCGGTCTGCTCCTAGCCGAGGTCAGCCGGATCATCGGCGTTCGGATTCCGGGGCCGGGCGCCGTGTGCGTATCGTACCGGTTCGACTTCACCGCCCCCGTGTACGTCGGGGAATCGGTCCTCTTCGAGACTTGCGTGACGCAGCGGTCGGAGGCGGCCGGCGTGGTCCTGCTCGCCTTCACGGCGCGGCGCGAGCGCGACCTCGTCACGGCGATGCGGGGCTCGGCTACGGTCAAGCTCCCCCGGGCCCGGCCTCGGGCCGACGAACTCGACCCGGACGCGTGACGTGAACGGACCCGGAGAACCGCCCGGCGGCGACGGCCCTTCGTCGTCCGCCGAATGGGGAGACTTCCTTCGCCGGGCCGCCGACGATCTGGCCGGCGCACCGTCCCACGCGGGGGCGAACGAGGTGTTCGTCCGCGGCAACGAGTCTCCCGCCTCCGTCGAGGGGTTTCGAAGTCTGGGAGTCGGCGTGCTCAGGAACGCGACCGTGGAGCCCTGGCTCCCGGAACTGTACGTCGCCCTGCTCAACGAAGGGATCAAGGCGGACTTCAGCGTGGGCGACTACGCGGTCTACGAGCGCTACGCCGCCTCTCCGCGGGATCTGTGCGAACCGGTGCCGGAGATCTTCCTGCTGTACTTCGAACCCGCCGCGCTGGTCGGAGACGCCCGCCACGCCCCCCCTCGGGACACCGCGGAGTCCGTCCTGTCGCGGATCGGCACGGTCGTGAACGGTCTGCTGGCGGGCACCGGAGCCATGATCGTTGTCTCGAACCTGGCTCCCGACCCCATCCGCTTCCACCAGCTCCACGCCGACCAGGATCCGGGGAGCTGGCCCCAGATGCGGCGGCGGGTCAACGCGGGCCTGCTCGAACGGTTCCACGCCGAACCCCGCGTCGCGATCCTCGATCTCGACCGCCTAGCCGGAGAGTACGGGGCGTCGCGCGCCTTCGACCCCCGCATGTACCTGATGGCGCGCAACCCCTTCGCGGTCGACTTCCTGCCCCATCTGGGCCGGACCTTCGCCGGGATCGTGGCGGCCGCGGTGGTCCCGCCGCGGAAGTGCGTGGTCGTGGACTGCGACAACACGCTGTGGGGCGGGGTGCTGGGGGAGGCGGGCGCGGAAGGGGTCGCTATCGGAACGGACTACCCGGGCGAAGCCTACCGCGAGTTTCAGCAGTTTCTGGCCGGGCTGCGACGCAGGGGATTTCTATTGGCCATCAACAGCAAGAACGACGAGGAGCAGGTGCTCTCCTTTCTCGCCGACTCGCCGGACATGGTGCTGCGTCCCGCCGACTTCACGGCGCACCGTATCAACTGGAGGGACAAGGGGGCGAACCTGGCCGAGCTCGCGGAGGAGATGAACATCGGCCTCGATTCGATGGTGTTCGTGGACGACAGCCCGGTCGAGTGCGCCGGGATCCGTTCGGCGTTCCCCGAAGTCCTGGTCGAACGGTTCCCGGCAAGTCCGGCCGACATTCCCGGGTTCATAGCCGGAATGAGGGGTACGCAGCGCCTGCGGGTCGAGGCGGAAGACCTGAAGAGGGCCGCGTCGCTGGGAGCGAACGCCGAGAGGCGCCGTCTCAGGCGGGAGGCGCCCGATCCGGAGGCGTTCATTCGCAGTCTGGACATCAGGCTGGAGATCGGGAGGCAGGACCGGGCCGCGATCCCGCGGGTCAGCCAGCTCACCCAGCGCACCAACCAGTTCAACCTGACTACGAAGCGCTACACCCCGGGCGACGTCGAGCGCCTCATGAACGAGGGCATCGTCTACAGCATGAGCATGGAGGACCGGTTCTCCGACTACGGAATCGTGGGGGCCGCCATCGTGACGGACGCGGGCGCCGGCGGCTGGAAGATCGACACCTTCCTGCTGAGCTGCCGCGCCTTCGGCCGCCGCGTCGAGAGCGAACTGCTCGCCACCGTGCTTGCCGACGCCGGCGCCGCCGGGATCGGGGTGGTGCGGGCCAGCTACGTGCCCACGGCCAGGAACGGAATGAGCCGGGACTTCCTTCCCGGGCACGGATTCGGTCTGACCGAACGCACCGACGGGGAGCTCCGGTTCGAGGCCGCGCCCGGCGGTCCCTCTTCCGGGGCCGGCCGGAAACTTCACCACGTCGTGCGAAAGGGAACGCCGTCATGACCGGGAACGCGCCGCGGGCGTTGGAGCGGATCTTCAGGAGTGTGCTCAAGGTGGCGCCGGAGACGGATGTCCGAGCCCTGTCGGCCGAGTCGCACGGCGGGTGGGACTCCATCGCCCACCTCAACCTGATCCTGGCCGTCGAACAGGAATTCGGGTTCATGATGACCCCCGAGGAGGCGACGGCAGTCCGTTCCTTCCCCGGCATGCTGGACCTCGTCGAGAGCCGGCGATGAGCGGGTGACGTCCGGAGGGAGGGACATGCCGTCGCACCGGCGCGGAACATTCGCCTTCCGGCTCGATGTCGACTCGGTCGTCTGCCTCGAGCAGGGGATCCCCAACATGCTGCGGCTGGGTGACCGTCACGGCGTCCGCTTCACCTTCTTCGTGAACATGGGACGCAGCTTCAGCTGGCGGCACACGACGGCGAGCGTGCTTCGGCGACGGCGGAGGGCCGAAGGGGGCAAGCCGGGCGGAACGGATTCGCAGGAGCCGTACAAGATCCCGGTCACCCGCAAGCTCGGCCGGGGCGGCACCCTCAGGACGGTGCTGCTCAATCCGAGGCTGGGACGCAGATACCGCTCGGCGCTCGATCTGCTGCACCGGGAGGGCCACGAGCTCGGACTTCACGGAGGCTCCAGCCATCCGGCGTGGCAATACCGCCTGGATGAACTCGGCGACGACGGACTCGAGCGACTCTTCCGCCCGGCGTTCGAGGAGTTTCGCGATCGGTACGGGCATCCGCGGGGGTTCGCGAGCCCGGGATTCCGCTACAATCGGGCCGTGCTCGATCTCCTCGATGCCGACGGCTTCGAGTACGCTTCAGACATGGTCGGCGAGGTTCCCTTCCGCCCCGAGCGCCGCGAGGGAACGTCCCGGCATGCGCACTTCCAGGTGCCGGTGAACGTGATCGGGGATCGCCAGGTGCCCGTCATCGAACAGGGCCTCGCCCGCGGCCACGGCGACGATCGCATCGTGCGGGACGCCCTCGACCGGATCCGGGCGCGCCCCTTCGCCCTCATGTACGGCCACCCGTACGTCGAGGGCGTTCACACCCGGCCGCTCGCGGCGGTACTATCGGAGGTGGCGGGCGACTATGATGTAGTCACGGTCCGGGAGTACCTGCAGCGCTGGAAGGAGACGGCAACACCCTGATGGACAGGATCATTCGCTACCTCGCCTCGATGCTCCCGTTCCCGCAGGGAATGCGGGCTTCCCTGTACCGGCTGAGCGGTATGCGGATCGGCCCCAGGGTGACGATCGACCGCAACGTCCAGGTGACGCGGCCCGACATGGTTGTCGTCGGGTCGAGGGTGACGATCTGCAACGCCGTCTCGATCCTGGGCGAGGTCACCGCCGTCCACTCCCGGCTGGAGGAGGCCTACGACATCCGCAAGACGGCCGAGGTCGTGATCGAGGACGACGCGTACATCGGGGTCAAGGCGACGATCGTGCCCGGTGTGCGAATCGGACGCATGGCGACGGTAGGGGCGAACACCCTTGTCATCGCCGATGTCCCGCCCTACGCCGTTGTCCTGGGCGTTCCGGGGCGAGTGATGATGATCCGTCCGCACGCGGAGGCGGACGAGGGGTCGGCGGCTACGGAAACCCCACCGCCAGCCGCGTCCCCCGAATAGCCCGGGCCCTGATCTCCCGCGAGCATTCGTCGACGGCCCGGCTGACGTCTTCCAGCATACCGTAGTCGTGCCAGACGATGGCTCCGCCGGGCCGGAGCACGCGTAGCGCGTTGCGGGTGTCCGAAACCGCGTATTCGTAGGTGTGGCAACCGTCGATCAGGATGAAGTCGAATGGGCTGTGCTCATCCCAGTCGAAGGCGGCGGAATCCCCCCACAGCTGGGTGATTCCGTCCGCATGCGGCGTATCGATGAACTGCCTCCCCGTGTGGTTTCCGGTGGCGGCGTTGAAGTGGATGTCGGGCACGTCCAACTCGTAGCGCCGACCCCAGTCGGGCGGCAGATCCAGCGTGAACACACGCGCTCCCGACGGGGCGTTGGCCGCCAGGTTGACCGTGGTGTTCCCCTCGAAGGTGCCGATTTCCAGGATTCGCTCCGGTTTCAGCACGCGGACCATCGCCCCGACGGCCAGCACTTCGGACGGAGTCATCGACAGGAGCGGCTCCCGGTCGTAGGAGCGGACGACGCGCACATCGATGTGTTCGATACCCGGGAAGATCGCATTGAGGGACTCCCGCTTGAGGTCCCCGAACGACCAGCGGATCGCGCGACGGAACTCGGCGTCCGGCGCCTTCGCGGCGAAGGGACCGTATCGCGGCAGAAGCACTCTCAGAGCCGTGACCGGATTCCGGGCGATCTTCGCCATCGCGTTTCGAATCCGCTTCGCAAGCTGTGCAATGCGGCCCCCTCCCCCGGCCCTGCGACCGGTCCAGGGCGCCGTCGTCCCGCCCTTCGTTTTCGTCGGTTCGGTGACCACCCGTTCTCCCCCCGTCGCTTGGGTACTTGCAGAAATCCCCGTGGCCGCAAGGTGGCAACCCGTGGTCGAACAGTGCCGCGCCGAGCGCCGCTATTGGCCGGGAAATGTAACGTTCACTTTACATAATGTAATCCACACATTACATTTTGGCGGGTTGCCTTCGCCCCGCCAGCCCCCCGTACACCTCCTCGTGCCGGTCCACCAGCCGATCGTTGCTCCACTGCGCCACCACCTTCTCGCGCCCCACGCTCCCCCGCCCCGCCAGCCCCTCGTCTCCGAGCAGTTCCAGCACCTTCGCCGCCAGCGCGTCGGGATCCCCCGCCGGAAAGAGTCCCCCCACCGAATCGTCCACGATCTGTGGCAGTCCCCCCACCGCCGACGCCGCCACCGGCAGTCCGCACGCCATGCACTCGAGCGCCGCCACCGAAGTGGCCTCGACCAGCGACGGAAAGACCGCCACATCCCCCGAACAGAGCAGCCCCGGCATCTCCGCGTGGGGCCGCGCGCCCAGGAACTCGGTCCGGCCCGCCACTCCCAGCTCTCGCGCCAGCGCCTCCAGCCTGTCCCGTTCGGGCCCGTCCCCGATCAGGATCGCCTCCACGTCCGCGCCGGCCAAGATCGCCGGCAGCGCCCGCACGAAGTACTCGACTCCGTTCTTGGGAAAGAGCCGCCGAGGCACCACCAGGCGGCGCCGACCACCCTTGCGCGGGATCGCGCCCTCGACCGGCCGGAAGATCCCGGTGTCCACCCCGTTGACCAGGACCTCGACGGAAATGGTCGGACCGAGACTCTCGCCTACATCGGCTATCTCCTTGCTGGCGGCGAAATTGTAATCACTAAGCTCAACCAGTTTGCCAAGAGCGGGGGCCAACATCCGGTTGGCGGCGAGGCGCAGGAAATGGGAGGTGTGCAGCGTACACACCAGGGGCGTGCCGGAGCCGGCCAACGCCATCGCGCACGGCAGCAGCGACGGGAACGCCTGCGCATGCACCACGTCCGCGCCCGCCGCGGCGGCCCGGGTTCTCTGGGTGGAGCCGATCGCGTGGCAGAGCCAGCCCCAGGGTCGTCGTGCGGGCAACGGCGTGCGGTGGACGCGGATGCCGTCCATGACCTCGTGTGCCGCAAGATCCGGTTTGGAGAGCGAGGTGACCACGACGACCTCGTGGCCCCGGGCCACCAGTCCCCTGCACAGGTAGTGCACGTGGCTCTCGAGGCCGCCCACCTCAGGCGGGAAGTACACGCAATGCACGACGATCTTCAATTCGGCTCCCAGTCCCGCGTCCGGCGCGGGGCGCCGGCGAGCTCCGCGAGGAGTATGTCGGCGATCCGCTCGCCCGCGCGGCCGTCGCCGTAGGGGTTGTCGGCCGGGCAGCCGGGCCGCCGTCCCGACAGATGCGCGGCGGCCTCGCCGAGGATCCGGCCGGCGTCGGTGCCGACGAGCGTGGCTGCTCCGGCGCGCACGCCCTCGGGCCGCTCCGTCACGTCCCGCAGGACGAGCGTGTGTACGCCGAACGCGGGCGCCTCCTCCTGGATCCCGCCCGAGTCGGTGAGCACGAGGCTCGCGCGGCCCAGCACCGCCACCAGGTCGCCGTAGCCGAGCGGGTCCGCGAGGTGAACGCGCGGTCGTCCGCCCAGGATCCGGCGGGCCGGTCCCAGCACGTTGGGATTGGGATGCACGGGGTACAGGATATCGATGTCGTCGAAGCGCTCCGCGAGCCCGGCCACCGCCTCGAAGACGCGCTCCAGCGGCGTTCCGAACGACTCCCGCCGGTGGGCGGTGAGCAGAACAAGGCGCCGCTCGCCGGCGATCAGCTCCGCGGCGCGGGGGTCCCGGACGCCGACGGTGCGGTTCCGCATCCGCCGGAGCGCGTCCACCACCGTGTTCCCCGTCACGAATATCCGCCGCGGGGAGACCCCCTCGGCCGCCAGGTTGGCCGCCGCCTCCGCCGTGGGGGCGAAGCAGAAGTCGGAGACGGCGTCGGTCATGCGCCGGAGCATCTCCTCCGGGAAGGGAGACCACTTCTCCCGGCTGCGGAGCCCCGCCTCGACGTGCGCCAGCATCCCCCGCTGGAAGAAGGTGACCAGGCCCGCGAAGAAGACCGTGGCCGTGTCCCCCTGCACCACTGTCACGTGGGGGCCGAAGTCCTCGGCGACCTCGCGCAGGCCGTCCATGCAGGCGTGGCCGACGTCATAGAGGCTCTGGCCCGGCTTCATGAGGTTCAGGTCGTAGTCCGCCTCGAGGCCGAAGACCTCCAGCACCTGGTCCACCATCTCGGTATGCTGGCCGGTGAGCGCCAGCCTGTGGTCGCAGCCGCCCCGTTTCCGCAGCGCGCCGATCACGGGAGCCATCTTGATCGCCTCCGGCCTCGTCCCGACGATCGTGAGGATCCGGGGCCCGCGTGCGCCGGAAGGGGTCCCTGGCGCCGCTTCGCGAGGGGACATTCTGCGGCTACCCTCCCCCTTCCCCTCGCCCCGCCCGTCTCCGCTCCCGGCGCATCGCGTCCAGTTCGTCGTGGACCGACGCGACCATCTCCCCCAGGAATCCCGCCGCAAAGCAGAGCACGCCCACCGTGACGAGGAGCACGACCAGGTACAGGAGCGGCCGGAACCCCTGCCCCATGACCAGGCGCATGAAGAGCGCGGCGAGGCCCGTCGCAACCCCTGCCGCCATCATGAACACTCCCGGCAGCCCGAAGGCCACCATCGGCTTGCGGGAGAAGTGGAGCTGGAACCAGACGGCCACCAGATCCAGGACGCCGCCGAGGATCCGGCCCTTGCCGGAGTACTTGGGCTCGCCGGCCCGGCGCGGGTGCAGCTCGATGTCGATTTCGGTGGCGCTGAATCCCCGGCGGTGCGCGATCACTACGAAGAAGCGGTGCCAGTCGTGGCGGAGCCGCACGCTCTCCAGCACCTCGGCCCGGAACGCCTTCATGGAGTTGAGGTCGCTGACGGGAACGTCGAAGATCCTCCGGCTGAGCGCGTTGTAGATGGACGAGACCGCCCGCTTGCCGTACCGCCCGACCTTCCTGCCGGTGACGATGTCCCACCCCTCCTCGAGCCTGTCCAGGAAACGGGGGATCTCCTCGGGAAGGTGCTGAAGGTCGGCGTCGAAGAGGACCAAGTACCGCTTGCCGGTGGCCTCGGCGCCGGTGAGCAGCGCCTCGGTCTTGCCCAGGTTGACGCGGTGCCGAAGAACCCGCAGCCGGTCCCATCCCGCGCCCCCGGACTCCGCCAGCGCGGCCGTGCCGTCGGTCGAGCCGTCGTCCACCAGTACGACCTCCCCGGTCAGTCCGAACTCCTCGAACGCCGCGCGCAACTCCGGTATGAGGTGGGGTATGTTGGGCGCCTCGTTGTAGGCGGGGACGATCAGAGCGAAGTCGCGATAGGCCTCGTTGCGGGCCACGTCAGACCCGCCTTCTCATCCGGGCCGGGAGGATGCCCAGCCGGCCCCGGTACTTGGCCACCGTGCGCCGGGCGATCCTGATCCCTTCGCTCTTGAGAAGGTTCACGATGGCCTGGTCGGTCAGGGGGCGGCGCTGGTCCTCGTTGTCCACCAGACTCCTCAACCGGGCCTGGACTCCGCGCGTGGAGATGTCGCGTCCCGTCACCGTGGGAAGTCCGCCGGAGAAGAAGAACTTGAGGGGAAAGACTCCCCCGGGCGTCTGCACGTACTTGTCGTTGGTGACCCGTGAAACGGTCGATTCGGCCATCTCGATGTGTTCGGCCACCTGCCGCAAGGTGAGGGGCTTCAGATGCTGCACCCCCTTCTCGAAGAACCCGAGCTGGGCGATCACTATGTACCGCATGACCTTGAGCATGGTCTGGCGGCGCTGCTCGATGACCTGGATCAGCCACTGCGCCGCGTTCAGCTTGTTGGCGATGAACTCCCTGTTCTCGCCCACGAACTTCTCGCGATCCGCGACGACCGCGCGGTACGAGCGCGACAGGCGCAGCCGGGGAAGCCCGGTGTCGTTCACGAAGACCATGTACTCGCCCCCGATCAGGTCCACGATCAGGTCGGGAACGACGTACTGCTCGGGCTCCTCCGCGTAGCGGCTCCCGGGTTTGGGATCCAGCTTGGCGATCTCGTCGGCCGCGTCCTGGACCTCCTTGCGAGAAATCTCCAGATCGCGCGCGATCTCCGCCCACTTGTGGTCGATCAGACCGTCGAAGTGCCGGTCTACGATCCGGTGAGCGGTCGTGTCCGCCCGGTCCAGCCGCGACAGCTGAATCATCAGACATTCCCTGAGATCGCGCGCGCCCACGCCCGGCGGGTCTAACGACTGCACCAGTTCCAGCACGGGTTCGATCTCGGCCGCGTCGTGCGGGGCGAACAGCCGGCCGAGCTCGGCCAGCTCCTCCTCGCGGGCGGCGACGTCGTCGACCTTCTCCGCTTCGGCGAAGACCTTCTCCCGGACGCGCTCCAGCGTCCCGTCCACGCCCGCGGCGATGTCCTCAAGGGAGCAGGACAGGAGCCCGTCGTCGTCGATGTTGCCGATTATCTCCTCCGCGATACGATGTTCCCGCTCGCCGAGGTGCAGCAGGCCGAGCTGTTCCGCCAGGAAGCCGTGGAGATTGCGGGCTTCGACCACGATGGGCTCGATGTACTCCTTCTGTTCATACGGCGTCCGCGGGCCCGCGTCGAAGCCGTCCAGCATGATCTCCTCCCAGTCGACCTCGCCGTCCTCGTCGTCCTGGCCTTCCTCCTCCACCTGCAGGTCCTCGTCGCTGTCGGGCTCCGACATCTCCAGGAACGGGTTCTCGGAAAGCTCGTGCTCCAGCCGGGCCTGCAGCTCCGGCAGGGGCATGTAGAGAAGGTCCATCGCCTGGTAAAGACGGGGATTGGTCTTGATCTCCTGCCGGAGCTGGGCGTCCGCGTACATCCCCGACTTCATTTCGCTCACGGCCGTTCAGCTTCCGGGGCGCGGGTACCTCGATCTCATGCGCGCTGTCAGCGACGGCCCCAGGTAGAGATCGGCGACCTCGTCGCTCCAGACGAGCTCCGAGACGGTGCCGCTGACGCGGATCCTGCCTTCGTACATGATGTACGCCCGGTCCACGATGTCGAGGGTCTGTTCGACGTTGTGGTCGGAGATGATCACCCCGATGTCCCGGGTCCTGAGCTGCACGACGATCTCCTGGATGTCGTGGAGCGCGATGGGGTCGATGCCGGCGAAGGGTTCGTCCAGCAGCATGAACTTGGGGCGCTGGACGAGGGCGCGGGTGATTTCGAGTCTGCGCCGCTCGCCGCCGGACAGGGAGAAGGCCTTGGCGTTGCGCAGGTGGCCGATCGAGAGCTCGGCCAGCAGCTCCTCGAGCCTCTCGGCGCGTTCCTTGCGGGTGAGATCGAGCGTCTCGAGGATGGCCATCACATTCTGCGCGACGGTGAGACGCCGGAACACCGAAGGCTCCTGGGCGAGGTAGCCCACCCCCATCCTCGCCCGCTTGTACATCGGAATGGGGGTCAGCTCCTCGTCGTCCAGAAAGACCTTGCCTCCGTCCGGCCCGATCAGCCCGACGAGCATGTAGAAGGTGGTGGTCTTTCCCGCTCCGTTCGGGCCGAGGAGCGCGACGATTTCCCCCTGCCGGACCTGAATGTCCACCTCGGAGACCACCCGTCTCTTCCTGTAGATCTTGGTCAGCTCCCGCCCGCTGAGCAAAGCCGCGGGGGCGGGGGGGGAGTCGGCGGCGGGGGGGTCGGCAACGGAGGAGGCGGCGAGAGTGGCCTGGGCGGCCGCCCCGGCTTCGTCCGCGCCGGGCGCGAGGACGCCGGACGGGCCTTCGGGGGTGCCGGCGTCCGGATTCACGCTCGCTCTCCCGGGCGGCGGCGGGCCGGGGCCTGCGTGGCGTAGCAGTCCGTGGATAAAGCCGCCCGAGCACCGAGAGCGGCGAGGCGCCGCGCTG
>JAPPNM010000061.1 GCA_028873825.1 Gemmatimonadota bacterium
CTTCGTCGCGCCTTGCCGGCCCGGCGCCTCGCCGCTCTCGGTGCTCGCGGGGCTTCATCCACGGACTTCTAGCAGCCCGAACGCGGAGCCGTACGGCGCGACGGAGTCTCAGTCCATCGGCACGGTTCGCAGGATCTTCCCCTCCACGCGGTCGAAGATCTCGTCCAGGCCGGTTCCGGTGATCGTGAGGCCGTGGTTTCTGAGCCCGACCACGCAGCGGCTCGGATTCTCGGCTTCGCGCACGATGTCGGCGACCGCCCGGCCCAGCTCCCGCGTGCCGCAGGGATAGTTGAAGTCCGTGGAGGGTATGCCGCGCATCCAGCCGTGGACGTGAAGGACGGCTCCCACGCGGGGATGCTCGCGGTAGATCATCCAGTGCTCGATCGCGTCGACCGAGACGCGCCTGGGCTCCACGCCGCGAGGGTGGCTCACCGTCATGCAGTTCCGCTCGCGGTCGTAGCCCGTCACCATCAGGATGTCGCGCCCGATTGCGCGCAGATCGGACTTGTCGACTCCGCTCGCGCTCATCCAGAACCGGTCGGCGTCGTAGCGCGCCGAAATGTTGCCGTACGAGAGGCCGCCGATTCCGAACAGGCGCTTGATATGGCGGAAGTCCCGCGGAGAGAGCAGTTCGTCCATCGGGAAGGGCGCGGGGAGGAGGTCGAGTTCGTCGAGCTTCCTGCCTGCGCGGAAGATCGACTCCGTGATCCCGTCGCCGCGCCAAAGCTCTTCGGGCAGATCGGGCCGGAAGAGGTTGTCGATGACCAGGGTGGACGAGGCCATCGGTGCGATCCGGGCGTAGACCTGCCGGAAGTACTCGTCCCGGCGCACGTTGCCCGGCACCGCGTAGTGCCCCTGTTCCATCGTGATGAAGTGGGCGTCGGGATCGCCCGGCCCGGAGGGCACGAGCCCCACGGCCAGATTGGCGAGGGCCCGGGGAAGCAACGGATATCCCTGGGCGATGTGGTCCGTGAAGGGGTGGGGGAATTCGGTCACCGCGCATACGAACACGGCCTGCGCCCTGCGCCGGAAGGGCCGGGGCCGGCCCCGGGGGAAGAAGTTGAAGACCAGCTTGGCGCCGTCGGTTTCGTCGATATGGCGATGACCCTGGGATTCCATGACTTCCCGCAACCCCCGGGAAAACCAGCCGAAGGTCTCGCTCTCCGGCGAACCGACGAATGTGAAGTCCATCGGGTCCAGCGCCTCCTCGGTCGAAATTGACAGAAGCGGTCCGCGGACGACCCGCTCGAAATCTCGGGAGGGTCTTCCACCGGCCGCCAACTAGCGTAATGCGGGGACGGTTCGAGGCGCCAGAACTGGCAGTCCGTGGACAAAATCCCCCCGGCATTCGAGCGGCGGTGCGACCGGACGGTTCGCCATCGATCCCGGCAGGATCGGCCGGCCTCCCCCTCCGACTCCGCTTCCACTATATTGCCGGCATCAACGCCCGCTCCGCCCGGGAAGCGGAGCCCGTCGTCAACCGCGGTCCGAGGGAGTTCCCGCAGCAATGAGAGACTACGAAGTCGTCTACATCCTGGATTCCACCCTGGAACGGGAGGCGGTGGACGAGAAGATCGAGAGCTTTCACGCCGTGCTCGGCGGCGAGATCACGTCGGTCGACCACTGGGGCGTTCGCCGGTTGGCCTACCCCATACGGAAGTCGCAGACCGGGTACTACGTGATCGCCCACGTAAAGGCCGATCCCACGGCGCTCCCCGAGTTCGAGCGGTTGCTCAGGCTGGACGAGGAGACGATGCGCTACCTCGTCGTCGTCAACGAGGGACAGCCCGCTTCGGGAGAGTCGGTTCCGGCGGAGCGCCCGCGCCCGCCTGCACCGGAGGACGGGGTCGGCGGCGAGGACGTCGCGGAGGCCGGGGACCGGGAGGACGACGACAAGGAAGGCCCGGGCGGAGACGGGGACGAGTCGCCGGACGACGGGGCGGAGGGCGAGCAGGCCGAGGCCGGTCCGCCGCCGAGTTCCGGCCCTCCGGAGTTCTCCGGCGCCCGGGGCCGGCGGCGGCGCCACGAGGGCCCGCCGATCGCGCTTCTGAACTACAAGGACGTCACGACCCTGTCCCGCTTCCTCACGGAGCAGGGGAGGATCCTGCCCAAGCGAACGACGAAGGTCACCGCGCGATTTCAGCGCCAGCTCGGCACGGCGGTGAAACGGGCCCGGTTTCTCGCGCTCCTTCCGTACGTTCGCGATCACGGGAGCTGACCCGTGAAACTCATCCTGCGAGAGACGGTCGCGAGCCTCGGGCGGGCCGGCGACGTCGTCGACGTCAAACCCGGCTACGCCCGCAACTACCTGCTCCCGCAGGGCCTCGCGTACATGGCGTCGGCCGCCAACATCCGCCGCATCGAGGAGGAGGCCCGCCGCCGCGAGGGGAAGGTGCGGCGGGACTACCTGGAGACCAGCCGCCAGGCTTCGCGCCTGGAGGGGCTCGCCCTCGCGGTGACGGCGAGGGCGGGGGACGAGGGACAGCTCTTCGGATCGGTGACCGTCCGCGACATCTGCGACAAGGTGGCGGAGTCGGACGTCGACTTCGAGCTGGATCCGCGGACGGTGCATCTGGCCGCGCCGATCAAGTCGGTGGGCGAGCACCTGGTTCCCGTGCGGTTCCGGTCCGGGGTGGAGGTGGAGCTGCGGGTGATCGTGGAGCCCGAAGAGGATTGAACGGCGGGGCGCCTTCGAGATGACGCCCGAGGTGCGCCGGGCCGTCCGGTACGCCCGGGAGCGGAAAGCCGCCGACCTCGCCGTTCTCGACCTCCGCCACCTCTCCGCGGCGACCGACTTCTTCGTGATCGCCACCGGACGCTCCGACATCCAGGTACGCGCCATCGCCGAGCACATCCTCGACTCCGCCAAGCGCGACGGCAGCCGGCCGGACCACGTCGAGGGCCTCAAGGAGGGGCGCTGGGTGCTTCTGGACTACATCGACCACGTCGTCCACGTCTTCCACCCGGCGGTGCGGGACTTCTACCGTCTCGAAGCCCTGTGGGGCGACGCCAGATCGACCGTGCTCGAAGACGCCTGAAGGCGATGAAGCTCAAGTCGCTCGACCTGCACGGCTTCAAGTCGTTCCCCGACCGGACCCGCATCCGGTTCCACGACGGAATCACGGCGATCGTCGGTCCGAACGGGTGCGGCAAGTCGAACATCGGCGACGCCATTCGCTGGGTCCTGGGCGAGCAGCGCCCCACGGCCATCCGCGGCGCGAGGATGGAGGAGGTCATCTT
This sequence comes from Gemmatimonadota bacterium, assembly GCA_028873825.1. Lineage (GTDB taxonomy): Bacteria > Gemmatimonadota > Gemmatimonadetes > Longimicrobiales > Gaopeijiaceae > Bin94. The sequence continues at coordinate 3,241 of JAPPNM010000061.1, forward strand.
CCAGGGCACCGTCGCGCGCCGGGCGCTCGGACGTGCGGCCGTGTCGATGGCGGTGACCAACGAGGACGGCGCGTTGCCGGTTCCCTACGGCGAGGTGGAGTTCGGCAGGGCGGTCTTCCGCGACGGGGGGAGCGAGTACCGCCTCAACCGCTCCGCGTGCCGGCTGCGGGACATCGTGGACCTCTGCCGGGACACCGGCCTGGGGGCCAACGCCTATTCGATCATCGAGATCCGCATGATCGACGCCATCCTCTCGGAGCGCACCGACGAGCGCCGCTCCCTCTTCGAGGAGGCGGCCGGGATCGGCAAGTACAAGGACCGCCGCCGTGCGGCGTTGCGGCGCCTGGAGACATCCGAGGCCGATCTGCGGCGAGTGGAGGACGTGATCGCCGAGGTGCGCACCAAGGTCCGCTCGCTCGCGCGCCAGAAGGGGAAGGCGCAGCGGTACCGGGAGCTGCGCCGCCGGCGCCTGGATCTGGAGGTGGCCGTGGCCCAGTTCGACCTGGTGGAGCTGGACCGGCGCCTGGCGGCGGTCGAGACCGAGCTGAACCGGGGACGCGAGGCGGCGGCGGGGACGGCGGCGGGGACGGCGGCGGCGGAGGCCGGATTGGAGCGGGCCAGGGTGGAGCACGTCGAGGCCGAGAAGGCGCGCGTCGAGGCGGCCGGGCGGCTGGACGCGGTCGGCGCGGAACTCTCCCGGGTGGAAAGGGAGGTGGCCGTCGCGGAAGAGAGGACCGCGGGCGGCGAACGTCGTCTCGCGCAGATCTCACGGGAGCGCACGTCGCTCGCGGGACTCCGCGCGAGGGCGGAAGACGAGGGAGTCGCCCTGAAGGCTGAACGCGAAGCATGTAAAGCTGCGTTGACGGAATGTAAAGCGGAGTTGACATCCCGGGTCGACGAAGCGGCGGAGGCCGGGCGCCGCATGGAAGCTGGGCGCGACGAAGTGCGGGGACTCGAGGCGCGCGTCCGGGAGATCGCGCTCGAGATCGCCCGGGCGGAGGGGGACCGGGACAGCGCCCGTCTGCAGGCGCGGGAGCTGGGGCACAGGTTCGACCGCCTTTCGGCCGACTCGCGCGAGGGTGCGGGGGCCCTCCAAGAGCTGCGATCGCAGGGCGATCTCTTCGCGGACCGCCGGGAAGCCGCGGCCCGGACGGCGGCGGAGGCCGAGCGGACGTTCGACGGAGCCCGCCGCCGCGTCGCTCTCGTGCGCGAGCGGCTGAACGCGGCGCGCGCCGCCGAGCGGGAAGCCGAGGCCCGGGTGTCGGCGCTGGAGGCCCGGGCCGAGGCGCTCCGCCGCGCGGCGGGTTCCCGCGAGGACATCGCGGCCGTGGCGAAGGCGGCCCGCGAAGCGCTGCCCGGATGCGTGCGCGGGATCCTCTCCGACCACGTGCGGGTGGGCGGGGCCGCGCCCCGCGTGGTGGACGACGTCCTGGGCCCTTTCGGGACGGCGCTCCTGGTCGGGGACCGCGACGACGCCGTCCGCGTGGCGCGATGGTATCGTTCCGAGTCCGGGCGAAGGGCGGGGCTGGTGATTCTGCCTCTGGACGCGCCGCCCGCGCCGCCCGGACCGCTCCCTCGCGGCGTCGCCGCGTTCGGCGAAGGCGCGCCCTGGGCCGAGGCGCTGCTGGGGGGCGCGGCGATCGGTGGGGCGGAGGAGCGGGGCGGGGGCGGTCCCGGCGACGCGTGGACCGACGCCATGGGCGCCCTGCACCTGGTCGCGGAGCACGGTTCGGAAGGGCGGCTGGAACGCAGAGGCCGCCTGGAGGCGCTGGAAAACGAGGGCGAATCCGCGCGGCGGGAGCTGAAGGGCGCCCGCGCCGCCAGCCTCCTTCTGGACCGGGAACACGCCGAGTGCGAGCGGCGGCGCGACGAGGCCTCCGAAGAGCTCCTGGCCGGCCGCGACGAGGCGCGGGCGGCGGAGGCCGGAGCCCTGGCGCAAACCGACCGCCGGGAGCGGCTAGGCCGGCAGCAGGAGGAGATCGCCCGGCAGCTCGAAGGCACCCGGGCCGCGCGGGACCGGGCGGTGAAGCGGGGCCGGGCGGCGGGGGACGGGCTTGCGCGGCTGCGAGACGAGGATGCGGTGCTCGCCGGCCGCCTGGAGCGGCTGCGCTCCGCGCACGCCGCGGTGGACGCGGAGTGGGAGCGGGCGCGCCGCGCCGAGTCCGAGACGGCGATCCGGGCGGCCAGGCTCGAGAGCGAACTCGGCCGGCTCGACGCGCGGCTCTCCGACACGCGGGCCGGAGCCGCCCGCGCGGCCGTCCGGATCGGGGAGCTGGCGGAGGAGGCGGCGACGCTGGGCGACGAGGTGGCCGCCGCCCGTGACGCGAAGCACGGCGGACAGGCGGCGTTGCAGGACCTCTTCGCCCGGCGGGACGAACTGCGCGGTCTGCTGGCGGACCGGGACCGCGCCCTGCGGACGGCAGCGGACGCCGTGCTGGAGGGCGAGCGCCGGGCCCGCGATGCCCGGGACGCGGAGCGCACGGCGATGACGCGGGGCCACGAACTGGAGCTGGAGCGGCAGGACGTCCGGAATCGCGCGGCCCGCATCGGGGAGCGCCTCGAGGCCGAATGGGGGCGGTCGCTGGAGACCCTCCTCGACGAGGCCGAGCCCTCCGAGGGCGATCCCGAGGAGCTCCGGGCCGAGCTGGCGGAGACCGTGACCCGCTTGGGACGGATCGGGGCGGTGAACATGCTAGCCGTCGAGGAGCACGCCGAGGAAAGCGCCCGGCTGGAGTTCCTGGACGGCCAGCGCGAGGACCTGGAAGCGGCGCGCAACGACCTGCGGGCGGCGATCCGCCGCATCAACGCCACGGCCACCGAGCTGTTCATGACCAGCTTCGAGGCTATCCGGGAGAACTTCCGGCGCACCTTCGAGCGCCTCTTCAGCGGCGGCGAGGCCACCCTGCGGCTCTCGGACCCGGAGGACCCGCTCGAGTCCCGGGTGGAGATCCACGCCGCGCCCGGCGGCAAGCGGACGCAGCGCATCGACCTGCTGTCCGGAGGCGAACGCGCCCTGACCGCCCTTTCCCTCCTCTTCGGGATCTACCTCGTCAAGCCCAGTCCGTTCTGCGTTCTCGACGAGGTGGACGCCCCGCTCGACGAGTCCAACATCGGTCGCTTCATCCGCATGCTCGAGGGCTTCAAGGCCGAGACCCAGTTCGTAGTCATCACGCACAATCCCCGGACCATCGAGGCGGCGGACTGGATCTACGGCGTGACGATGGAAGAGCCGGGCGTTTCGTCCATCGTCGGCGTGCGGCTGGAGGGGCGGGCGGGCACGGCGGCGTGAGGCCGGTGCTGACCGTAGTCGGCTCGGAGACGGCGTCCCCGGGCGGGAGCCGGGGCGGGGCGGGAGCAAGCCCAGGGAGCCCGTGGACTCCCATACCGCGAATCAGTCGATCCGGTAGACCAACCCGCCCCTGACCGTCACGGTTCGGAGCTCCATGGAATAGTCTTCGACCCGGTGCAGGTCGCGCAGTCCGCGATTGTAGACCGTGCTGAAGGTAAGACCCAGCCTCCCGGTCACTCCGACCTCCAACCCCATACCTCCGGCGAGACCGAAGCCCAGCTTGTCCAGGTCCAGTTCAGCGATACCTCCGCAGGACCTCGATCCCGATCCGTCGCGGGCAATCTTCTGGTCGATTTTGGAGACTGTGGTGGGGCTCGAACGACAGGACAATTCCCACGCCATTGTGGGACCGACCGTCACGAAGGCAAGCACCCGGTTCCCGGCCAGAGGAAGGTCCACCCTCCCCAATGCCTTGAACTTCAGGTGCTTCATGGTGACCGACTGGCCCTTCCACGGAAGCTCCAGAGGAGTGCCACACGGCTGGATGTATGCGAGCTCACGGCCCCTCTCGGAATAGGCACCGCCCAGCTCGAGGGAAAGGCTCCGCGGCAACGGAACGATCGCGGACAGTCCGATCGAGGGTCGGGCCGTCGGCTCCCCCAAGGCGGAGACGCTGGGTACGAACTCCTCGGTCGACGTCCGGCTGAAGCCTCCGGTCAGGGCGATCCTGGTCTGCGCGGATACGTGCGCGTTGGCGAGAAACAGGAACGGCAGACACGCTGCCGGGATGACGGAACGCTTCATGAGACTACCCCCCTCGGCGACGAAGCCGATTCCGCGGTGAAGCTACGAACCTGCGTCAAATCTACGCCTTACGGGGCGGAATTCCAAATCACCCGGCAAGGCCGGGGGGACTCTGTCCACGGACTGCCAGCGGCCCGTGGAAAGAATCCTCACGGCATCTCTGCGAAACCCCACCGCCGGGACGGGAGTTTCGGCCCCCGGGGTGGCCGCTTGCGGGCCCTCCGCGCGAAAAACCCCGTGGACCTTTCCCGCGGCCTCGCTTATGATCCACTGTTCAGGATGACCCGTCGTCCTTCCAACACCGGAGAAACAGAGCCGTGCTGATCGTCATGGACCATCGGGCCACCCCGGATCAGATCCGGACGGTGGTCGACACGATCGACGAGATGGGCTACCGGGCCAAGCCCATACCCGGCTACCAGCGCATCGCCATCGGACTTGTAGGCAACGACGGGCGCGTTGAGGAAGCGCGTCTGGTGGGCCTCCCGGGCGTCCGGGAGGTCATCAAGGTCAGCAAGCCCTACAAGCAGGTTTCCCGCGAGTGGCGGGAGGAGAACACCCTGGTCCGGCTGGAAAACGGAACGGTGCTGGGCGGTCCCGAAGTCGTCCTGATGGCGGGTCCCTGCGCCGTCGAGAGTCGCGGCCAGATCCTCGAGATCGCGGACCGGGTGCGACACCTCGGGGCGAGTGTGCTGCGCGGCGGCGCGTTCAAGCCGCGGACCTCGCCGTACACCTTCCAGGGGCTGGGAGTACTGGGGTTGGAGCTGCTTGCGGAGGCACGCGACAGGACCGGGCTGGCGGTCGTGACCGAGGCGGTCGACGCCGAGAGCGTGGCCGTGGTCGCCGAGCATGCCGACATGATCCAGATCGGCGCGCGCAACATGCAGAACTACCCGCTGCTCAAGCGCGCCGGCCGATCCGGACGGCCGGTGCTGCTCAAACGGGGGATGTCGGCCACGATCACCGAACTGCTGCTCGCGGCCGAGTACCTCCTGAGCGAAGGCAACCCCGACGTGGTCCTCTGCGAACGGGGGGTTCGCAGCTTCGACCCCGCGACGCGCAACGTCTTCGACCTGACCGCCATCCCTCTCGCAAAGTCGCTCACCCACCTCCCGGTCATCGCCGATCCCAGTCACGCCACGGGGATGCGCGACAAGGTGGTGCCGATGGCGAGGGCTGCGGTTGCGGCGGGGGCCGACGGCGTTCTCGTGGAGGTTCATCCCAACCCTCCCGAGGCGCTCTCGGACGGAGTGCAGAGCCTCAACCCGGAGCAGTTTGGCGAGCTGGTCGCCCAATGCGGGCCCATTGCGCGCGCAATCGGCCGTTCGGTGGCGTCGCTTCCCGTTCCGCTGGCGGTGGAGCACGCAGGGGTGTAGCAGCCCGCGCACGGAATCCCCCGCGGCATTTTTTCTGTGAAACATGCACCGCTTCGCACCGCGAGTTTCAGCCGCGGGGCGGCCGCTCGCGGCCATGGGAGATTCGAAGGGGAATGCACCCGGGCGGATTCGTCCTACAGGCGTATGGGAGCCCGCCGACAACCCCTTTGTCCACGGGCTCGCAGGCACCGGTCCCGTTTTCTCATGGTCTCGCCCACGGGACCCGGCGAGACTGCACGCCATGGCGAACAACGGGCGGAGCCTCGGGCGCCGGGGCGAGGAGCTGGCGGTGGCGTATCTGGAAAACCGCGACTGGACGATCCTGGCGCGCAACTACCGCGCGGGCCCCAAGGAGATCGACCTGGTCGCCGGGCGGGGGCGCGTCGTGGCCTTCGTGGAGGTGAAGACGCGCGCCACCGCGACGGGAGGCACGCCCCTGGAGCCGATCCGCTGGCCGAAGCGGAGGGCGGTGGAGGAGGCCGCCCGGCGGTGGATCCTCGAGAACGGCCGTCCGGGAACCGCCTACCGCTTCGACGCCGTCGCGGTGCGGCTCAGGGGAGGCTCGCACGAGATCGAGCACGTGGCCGACGCCTGGCGCCCGGGAAGTCGCTGAGCCCGGCCCGCCGGACGCGCCGCGAGCGTTGACGCGCTCTCCGGGGTCCGGGTAGCTTTGCGGGCGCCCCAGGTCCGCGGGACGGAAGCTCACGAACCCCGTCAGGACCCCGCAGGTAGCAGCGGTAAGTGCCGTGACCGTCGCCGCGGAGCGCCTGGGGCGCCTTGTGCCGGCGGAATTCGCGGAGCGTTCCGCGTCGCGGCGGTTCCTTCCGCGCGGCGCCGGGCCCGCGCCGACTTCCAACCCTCCACCGAAGGCGTCTTTGTCCTACCTCGCCCTGGCCAGGAAGTACCGGCCCCGCCGCTTCGCGGAGGTGACGACGCAGGAGCACGTTTCGGAGACGCTCAGGCGCGCCGTCGCAGGGGGCCGGGTCGGTCACGCGTACCTCTTTTGCGGACCCCGCGGGGTGGGGAAGACGACGCTGGCCCGGATCCTGGCCATGGCGCTCAACTGTCCGCGCCGGACGGCGGAGGGCGAGCCGTGCGGGCGGTGCGACGACTGCGCCCGCATCTGGGGGGGACACACCTCGCTGGACGTCGTGGAGATCGACGCCGCTTCGAACCGGGGGGTCGACGACGCGCGCGAGCTGCGCGAGCGCGCGATGTACGCCCCGTCGGAGGAGGCGCGCTTCAAGGTCTACATCCTCGACGAGGCGCACATGCTCACGCGGGAGGCGTGGAACGCGCTTCTCAAGATCCTGGAGGAGCCGCCTCCCCGGGTGATCTTCGTCTTCGCCACCACGGAGGCGCGGAAGATCCGGCAAACCGCTTCGCCGATCCTCTCGCGGTGCCAGCGCTTCGACTTCCGGCGCATCGGCACCGCCGACATCATGAACCGCCTCGGCGAGGTGCTCGACACGGAGGGAGTCCCCTTCGACCCCGAGGCGCTGCGAGCCGTCGCTCGCAAGGCGAACGGGGGCATGCGCGACGGGCTTTCGCTCCTCGACCAAGTCCTGGCGCTGTCGGACGAGGAGGTCTCGGTGGACTCGGTCGTGCGCGTCCTGGGGGTCGTGGCCGAGGAACGCTACCTGGAACTCTTCGATCTCGTCGCCGAGCGCAGGCACGGCGCCGTCTTCGACTTCGTCGAGGGACTGATCGACGAAGGGCACGACCTAGTCGAATTCTATCACGGACTGGCGGAAAAGCTGAGGCTTCTGCTGCGCACGTCTCTCGATCCCGGCTTCGCCCCGGGAAGCATGACTTCCGAATTGCGGGAAGCCTTCGCGCGGCGGGCCGCGGCCTTCGCGCCCGGCGATCTGGTGCGGATGCTGGCGATGTCGTCGGCCCTCGAGTCGGACGGAAGCCTGCGGCGGACGGGAAGGCCCCGGGTGCTCGTCGAGATGCTTCTGCTGCGAATGAGCTACCTGGACCGCACCGTCGAGCTGGAAGAGGTCATCCGGGCGCTGGGCGGCGCTCCGGCGGCCGATCCGGCGTCTCCGGGGCCGGCGCCGGGACCGAATCCGTCCGCCGCGCCCCGGGTGCGGTCCCGCGCCGAGTCACCGGAACCGGCGTCCGGGTCCGCGGTCCCGGCGAGCGGGGGCGCCGCCCGCGGGTCCCCGGCCGCACCGGCCCCCGGCCGGCTGCGCGGCGCGTGGCGGGAGCTGGTGGCCGACGGCGGCCGCTTCGGCCCGGGGCTGAAGATGGCGTTGCTCGCGGCCACCGCCGTCGACGAAACGGGCGAAGGGGAGCTGACGCTCCGGATCCCGCGGGGACCGTTCGCCGAGAGGCTGCGGGATCCGTCCGTGCGGCGGAAGCTCGAAGCGGCCCTCGCCCTTCACGCGGGACGGGATTCGGCCAAGATTTCGATCGTGGCCGGTGACGATGGCCGCGGGGCCGCGGAACACGCCCCAAGCTCCTCCCGTACCGGTGCGGATACGGTGCGCGCGACCCGGCTTCGGGAGCTGGTCCGGGGTGCGCCGCACCTCGAGACGGCCGTGACCGAGCTGGACCTCGAGCTCGTGGACTGATCTTCGGGGAACTGGGCGAATCGACTTGCAATCAACGAATCGTCGGAGCGGACGATGATGACCGACATCCAGCAGATCGTGAAGATGGGGCAGCAGCTTCAGGCCAGGATGAAGGAGCTGCAGGACGCCCTGCAGACCGAGGAGCTCGCGGCTTCCTCGGGAGGAGGGATGGTAACCGCCCGCGTAACGGGGAAGGGCGACCTGAAGAGCATCGCCATCGACCCGGAGGTGATCGACCCGGACGACCCGGAGATGCTGGAGGACCTCGTCGTGGCGGCCGTGGCGGAGGCCCAGAACCGGGCCCGCGACTTCTCTGAGGAGCGGATGCGGGGAGCGGCGGGGGGGTTGCCGGTGAACGTGCCCGGGCTGTTCTAGAGTCCGTGGACGGACACGCGCGAGCGGCGAGGCGCCCCGGCGGCGGTCCCCCGCTGACGCCCGGCGCCGGCCAGACCCGGTATTCGCGCGTGTCCCCCTTCGAAGGCCTCACCGGCGAGTTGCGGAGGCTGCCGGGGATCGGCGCCAAGACGGCGTTGCGCCTGGCCTACCATCTCGTCAAGGGCCCGAAGGAGGACATACGCCGCCTGGCGCGGGCTCTGGCGGAGGTCGCCGAGCGGGTCCATCCCTGTCCGCGATGTGGAAACTACTGCAGCGCCGAGATATGTTCCGTCTGCCGCGATCCGTCCCGAAACGGGAGCGTGATCTGCGTCGTGGAGGAGGCGTACGAGGTAGGGGCGATCGAGCGTACCGGACGCTTCGGCGGGCTCTTCCACGTCCTGGGGGGCCGCCTTTCGCCGCTGGACGGGGTGGGTCCCGAAGAGTTGCACATCGGTCGCCTGGTCGAGCGCGTGAGCGAGATGGACGAGGGGCCGAAGGAGGTCATCCTGGCCACCAACGCGAGCGTCGAGGGCGAGGCCACCGCCGTCTACCTCGAAGAGCTCCTGCGACCGCTCGCGGTGCGGGTCACGAGACTGGCCCGGGGGATCCCGGTGGGGAGCGATCTGGAGTACGTGGACGGCACGACCATCGCCGAGGCCCTGGCCGGTCGCCGCGAAGTGCGCGGAGACGGCGCGTGAGCGGCCGCGCCCGCCGGATCGGCCTGTTCCTGCTGGGAGCCGGAGCGGTGGCCGCTCTGGCGACGCTCGTGCTCCGGGATCAGGTCAGCCGGCACCGGCGGGAGCTTTTCAGCTCCAATCCGGTTCGTCGGCTCGCGGCCCTGAGACACTTGGCCGGCGAAACCGCGAGCGTGGACGCGATCACGGTCCTTCGCGACTTCAGGGCATTGGAGTCCCGGCGTCTCCTCAGGAACCGGGCGACCGCGGTCCTGGCCCGCATGGAGGAGGAGCTTAGGCGGATGGCGGGGCGGGCGTGAACCTCCCGAACGCGATCAGCGTGGGCCGGATCGCCGCCTGCCCCCTGATCTTCCACCTGACCCTCGCGCCCGGGACCAACAGCCGGTACGCCGCGTTCTTCCTCTTCCTCCTGGCGGCGTTCTCGGACGTCTGGGACGGGTACCTGGCCCGCAGGCACGGGTGGATTACCGATGTGGGCAAACTGCTGGATCCGGTCGCGGACAAACTTCTGCTTGCCAGCACCTTCGTGCCGATCTACATGGTTACTCGCAGACCCGACGAGCTCAGCGCCATTCCGTGGTGGGGAACCATGCCTGTCTGGGTGATGGTAGTGGTGTTCGGGAGGGAGCTCTTCGTCACGCTGTTTCGCGGGTACGCCGCACGGCGCGGCGTCGTCATCCCCGCCGGCAGATCGGGTAAGTACAAGGCGCTGGTTCAGAACTTCTTCGTCGGAGGATTGCTCCTCTGGTATCCGGTTCTCCTGTCCGCCACCGAGGGCGGGTGGTCGGGAACGTTCTGGAGCCTCTGGCGGCCCTTCCACTCCACGTGGGTCGCGGCGACGCTGGCCGTGGCCGTGGGGCTTACCGTCGCTTCCATGGCCGACTACCTCTGGCGATACCGCAGGCTGGTCACCGGCGGTGCGTGACCGGGCCGGGACGGCGGACGCCGCGGCACGGAAGGCGGCGGCGGAACTGGCCGCCGCGGCGACCGGACTCGGACTGAAGATCGCGACCGCCGAAAGCTGCACCGGCGGGCTCGTGGCCAAGACGATCACCGATCTGCCCGGCTCGTCCGCGTGCTACGTGGGCGGGGTGGTGGCGTACGCGAACGATGTCAAGGTGCGCCGGCTGGGCGTGGACCCCGGTGTCCTGCGGTCCCGCGGGGCGGTGTCGCGGCCCGTGGCCGTGCAGATGGCGCGGGGCGCCCTCCGGCTCTTCTCGGCCGACGTGGCCGTGGCGGTAACCGGGATCGCGGGACCCGGAGGAGGCACGCCGGCCAAGCCCGTGGGCACGGTCTGGCTGTCCGTGGCGCTGGCGAACGGGACCGCGGAGGCGCGGCGGCGCCGTTTCGCCGGCGATAGGGAGACGGTGCGCGAACTGAGCGTTGCCGAGGCGCTGGGGATGGCGCTCGCGGCGGTGGCGGGGCGGATCGTCTGACCGCTCGCTCGGACGCAGCCCCGACTTGGCCCGTGGACAAGACCCCCGCGCCTTCCCGGCCGCGGCTGGGGCGGCGGGGCCGCCCCGGCGTTGGGGGGCCCCGCCGCGCGCAACGATGTGGACCGGCAACCTCTATTTGGCCAGTATTGGAGGAAGGCGATGGACAGCGACCACCCGGACATGAACCGAAGCGACGAGATGAACCCCTCCGAGCAGGGCTCCGTTGACGAGGAAACCCGTGCGCCGGAGCACGGCCCCGAGGGTGTTGACGGCGCCGTCGCGGACGAGGACGCCGAGTCCGCCCCGGACGGTGCCGGCCGGGCGGCCTCCGATTCCGGGGACGCGCGGGGCAACGGGACTCCGGACGGCGAGCGCGACCCGAGGCCCGCCGGCGAGCGGCCCGGCGAGTCTCCGGATGTCGTTCCGGACTCCGAACCCGGCGAGGAGGCCGGCGGGCCGGGCCTCGGGGCTGAGGAAGCCGGGGAGCTGCGAGCCGAGCGCGACCGCATCCGGGACAGGCACCTCCGCCTTGCGGCCGACTTCGACAACTACCGCAAGCGCACCGAGGACAGGCTGCGCAGGCGCTGGGATCGTGCGCAGGCCGATCTGGTCTTCCGGCTCCTGGAACCCCTCGACGACCTGCTCAGGGTGACCGCCCTGGAACCCGCAAACGCATCGGTCGAGGCGATCGTCGAAGGCGTCGACCTGGTGGAACGCAAGTTCTTCCGGGTGCTGGAGGAGGCCGGCGTCGAAGTGGTCGACCCCGAGGGAGAGGCGTTCGACCCGAACACGATGGAGGCGATCATGCGCGTTCCGGCCGGTCCGGACGACGACGACGATTCGGTCGAGCGGGTGTTCCAGCGCGGCTACACCTTCGGAGGCCGGCTGGTTCGGCCCGCCCGCGTCAGCGTCTTCAAGGCCTAGCAGCCCGTGGACAAAATCCCCCGGTCGCCATGACGAAGACGGACAAGGACTACTACGCGATCCTCGGCGTTGACGAGAAGGCCGACGCCGCAGCGATCAAGCGGGCGTACCGGGCGCTCGCCAAGAAGTACCACCCCGACGCCAATTCGGGCGATCCCAGGGCGGCCGAACGCTTCCGGGAGGTCGGTGAGGCCAACGGCGTCCTTTCCGATCCCCGGAAGCGCAAGAAGTACGACCAGATGCGGAAGCTGGGCGCCTTCGGCTTCGGCACCGCCCGCGCGGGCTCCCAGCCGGATCCGCCGGCGGCCCCGGGGTTCTCCTTCGAGGACCTGGGAGGTCTCGGCGGCTTCTCGGAGATCTTCTCCTCCATCTTCGACCGCAACAGAAGGAACCGGCCGCCGAAACCTTCGGGTCCCCGCAAGGGAGAGCACGTCGAGTACGAGGTGGAAGTCCCGTTCATGACGGCCGCGAAGGGCGGGAAGGTCCCGGTCACAGTGCCGATAAGCGAGGAGTGCGCCGCCTGTCTCGGCTCGGGCGGGGCGCCCGGAACGGGATGGAGCAAGTGCGCCGAGTGCAAGGGTTCCGGCAGCGTCTCGTTCGGCCAGGGAGGGTTCTCGGTCAAGCGGCCCTGTCCGGCCTGCATGGGACGCGGGGACAAGCCCGGCAGGCGATGCGGTCCGTGCTCGGGGTCGGGCAAGGTGCATCAGAACCGGAAGATCCAGGTGTCCGTCCCCGCGGGCGTCCGGAACGATGCCAGGGTCCGGCTGACCGGCCAGGGCGAGCGGGGCCACGGAGGGGGCGCGCCCGGCGACCTCATCGTCACCTTCAAGGTCAAGCGGCACCGGTTCTTTCGGCGCGAAGGCGGCGACATCAACGTCACCGTGCCGATAAACCTGGCTCAGGCGACGCTCGGTTCCAGGATCCGGGTCGGCACGATCTGGGGAAGGAAGGTCGTGCTGCGCGTCCCCCCCGGCACCCAGCCCGGGACCCGCTTCCGGATCGCGGGACAGGGGATCGCCCGCGACGGCAAGACCGGAGACCAGTACGTCGAGATCAAGGTGGAGATCCCGGAATCCCTGAGCGAGGAGCAGGAGGCGCGCATTCGCGAATTCGCGGCCTCCGCCGGGATGAGCTGGTGAGGCGCTCCGCCGTGCGCTTCAGCGGCGCGCCCCTCTGACGCGGCGGACCCGGCCGCCTCCCACCACCCGCTCCCCGTCGAAGAAGACGCCCGACTGGCCGGGCGCTACCGCGCGGGCGGGCTCCAGGAAGGACAGCTCCACCTCCTCGCGCCGGAGCGCCTCGACGGTGCAGGCCAGCGCGGGCGACCGGTAGCGGACCTGCACGCGGAGGTTCCGGCCCGGCTCCGGCGGCGGAGCGAGCCAGTTGAGGTCGCCGACCACGACGCCCGCCACCTCCAGGAGGTGTCGCGGCCCCACCACCACCTCGCGGGTCTCCGGCCGGATCTCGAGCACGTGATACCTTTCGGAACGGCCGCCGCCGATCCCCTTGCGCTGGCCGACTGTGAAGCCCGAGTAGCCGCCGTGGCGGCCCAGAACCCGGCCCCGCGGATCGACGATTGCGCCGGGGGAGAGGGCGGGGTGGGTCGTCGGCAGCCTCCCGGCCAGGAGGTCCCGGTAGTCTCCGGTGGGGACGAAGCAGATCTCCTGCGACTCGGGCTTGTCCGCCGTGACCAGGCCGAGCCCCCGCGCCCGCGCCCGCACTTCGGCCTTGGTGAGATTCCCCAGGGGAAAGTGAAGGAGACCGAGCAGATCCGCGGGAAGTCCCCAGAGGAAGTAGGACTGGTCCTTGGAGCGGTCGGCGCCGCGGAGCAGCCGGGGTGTTCCCGCGCCGCGGTCGAGGCGCACGTAGTGTCCCGACGCGACCCCGTCGCAGCCCAGGACCTGCCCGCGCCTCAGGAGGTCGCGGAACTTCGTGTTGGAATTGCAGCGGACGCACGGGTTGGGCGTGCGCCCCCGCCCGTACTCCGCCACGAAGTCGTCGATCACGTCGCGGGCGAACTCCTTCTCCACGTCGAAGACGTAGTGGGGGATTTCCAGCCGGTCGGCGACCGTTCGGGCGTCGCGAATGCCCTCCAGGCCGCAGCAGGTCTTCCTGCTCTCCGCCGCGTCGCCGCCGTAGCAGAACGTCTTCATGGTCGCGCCGACCACGTCGTGTCCGGCCTCGACGAGCATCGCCGCCGCGACCGACGAGTCCACGCCTCCGGACATCGCGACCAGGATCCTCCGCCCGCCCGGCGAGCCGTTCACGACGCCGCCAGGGCCCGGGTCCGCTCGACGGCCTCCGCCACGGTCCGTACGATCCGGGTTGCGTCCCGGCCGCGGGTGAGCCTTCCGAAACTGAGCCGCAGCGAGGCCGCGCCGTCTTCGGGGTCGAGCGCCGCCAGCGTCCGGCTCGGCGCGTTCGACCCGCTGGCGCACGCCGATCCTCCCGAAGCGGCGACGCCCGACGCGTCCAGCGCGGCCAGGAGGGTGTCGGAGTCGGCCTCCGGAATCCCCAGCGACAGGATGTGGGGCGCCCGCCGCAGGCCGCCCGCATTCACCCGCGCCCCGGGAATCCGGGACAGCAGACCGGCCTCCACCTCGTCCCTGAGCGCTCCGAGTCTGGCGGCCTCGGCGGGAGCCTCCGCGACCGCCAGACGCACTGCCTCGGCCAGCCCCGCCGCGCCGGCGACGTCCTCCGTGCCGGGCCGCAGTCCCCTCTCCTGCCCTCCGCCGAAGTGGAGCGGCCGAAGGGTGCGGAAGTCGCGCGCGACCAGCGCCCCCGTCCCCTTGGGCCCGTAGATCTTGTGACCCGTGACGGTGAGGAGGTCGACCGCGGCGTTCCCCCGGCCGACGGGGAGCTTCCCGACCGCCTGCACGGCGTCGCTGTGGAGCGGAATCCCGTGGCGCCTGCACGCCGCCCCGATCTCCGCAATGGGCAGGACTAGGCCGGTCTCGTTGTTCACCCACATGCAGGAGACCAGCGAGGGCCGAGTCCGCAGCGCCGCTTCGAGGGCGTCGAGGTCCAGGACGCCGGCGTCGAATCCGACGACCGTGTGCGCGGCCCCCTCCCTCGCTGCCCGGCCCGCGGCCTCCAGCACCGCCGGATGCTCGACGGCGGATGTCACGACGTGGGGCGGGACGGCGCGCGCGAGATCGTGCCGCACCCGGCCCAGAACCGCCAAGTTGTCCGACTCGGTGCCTCCCCGCGTGAAAACGACCTCGTCCGGGCGCACGCCCAGCGCCGCGGCCAGCGCTGCCCTCGCCTCCTCCAGGCGCCGCCTCGCCCGGCGCCCCCAGGCGTGCCCGCTGGAGGGGTTGCCGAAGTCCTCCGCCAGCGCGGGGGCCATGGCTTCGGCCACCTCGGGGCGCACGGGCGTGGTGGCTGCGTGATCCAGGTAGATGGGGCGCGTGGTCGGATTCACCGGGCCGGCTCCGGTTTGCGGGGGACTCTTCCGCAATATGGCGCAAATGGGACCGCCCGGGGCCCGCGCGGGCGACGAACTCGTTCCACTGCCGGCCCCGGCGCGTACCGCCGACGACGGTCCGGATCTCCAGCGGGCTGCCCTCGTCGAGAATCGCGGGCGGCACGACGAGAGGCGGTTCGGCCCTCCCCTGGCGGCTGGCGGGTGGTCGCCACGTTGTCTCCGTCAATTGACTCTACTGACGACAACCGGCCCGGCCTTGCCGTGCTGACCGGGGACAGACACCTTCCGTGAGAGGGGCTGGCTATGCGACCGACCTTGCTAACCCTGCCCCTTGCCCTTTCGCTGGCCGTCCTGGCGGCCCTCCCGCTGCTCTCCGGATGCGTGGGGGAGGGGGAGCTCGAGCCCATCGGCGAGCTCCTCGAAGTCGGCCCCGAGCTTCCGGAGGGTGTGTCGGCCGGTCCCGACGGCTCGGTCGCCATCGGGAAGGGCCTGGCGATCCCCGAGGGCTTCGCTCTCGGCGAGGAGGACTGGAAGGCCTTGGCGTTCATGGACGGCTTCGACTGCACCTCGATATGGGCATGCTACGTCAAATGTCCGTGGGGCAGTGTATGCGTGTGCGAATGGGATGGCCAACGGTGGCAATGTGTGGTTGTTCCTTCCGAGGACTATTGCAAGTGGTTCAAGCATGGGTGCGGAGGGGTAGTCGGAGGAGGCGATTGGAAAGACGAAGTATCGTTGCATTGTCCCGCGAGTGTGACGCGCGGCGGTACTGCGAATTGCGAGATTCGCACGGGCAACGTGAATCACAATCTGCTGCGTGTCGATTATTGGCGGTCCGATCTGGGTGGCGACCAGTACGGGGGCATGACGTGGGAAGGCGTAGCGACCAAGACCGCCATGATAAAGGTGGCGCTCTCGATGGAGATGATGAGAGAGTCGTTTATCCTCGAGCAGACCGTCAACGTCAGGCCGCGCGACTGGGAGCTTCAGGAACAGGGGGCGGAGCTGCAATACGACTCGCTGATTCCGGGGGGCGGGCCGGGTAGGTGGGGCAAATACATCTGGGGCCACAGCCTGAACCTGGGGGTGGGGGAGGGAACCGGGCCGTGGGCGGGACACTACATGGTCTCCGGGCATCCGTGGATCGGCCTTTCGGAGATGTACGCGCATTCGGACTTGGTACTCGGCCCCCCGTACTACATGCTCACTGCCACGATCTGCGGGGTGCTGCCGGGGTTCAGAGCGAGCGTCTACGCGCTCAACTACACGTGCGGCGACAGCGCGACGCTGGCCGCGTTCAACGACACGATCATCAAGCACGAAAACAACCACCAAGAGAGCCTCAACGAGTGCGTCCGGTCCGCGAACTCCGGAAGGCTGGCGGAGATCGAGGAACTTACCCCGGATCCTGCGATCCCGGGGTAGGGCAGCACCGCCCGGGGCCTTAGATT
>JAPPNM010000028.1 GCA_028873825.1 Gemmatimonadota bacterium
CGGGCTAGCAGTCCGTGGATAAAGCCGCCCGAGCACCGAGAGCGGCGAGGCGCCGGGCTGGCAAGGCGCGACGAAGGGCGAATAGCAGCGCTATTCGCCCGAGGAGCAACGCAGAGCGCAGCCTTCGAGTGGCAAAATGTATAGCAGACATTACATAGTGTAATGTATACTTTACAACGTGGATGGGTGAAGCGAAGCGGCCAGCCCGGATGCGTCGCCGTTCGAATGCCGGGGGGATTTTGTCCACGGACTGTCAGGACCGTCCGCGCACCCCCCGTCAGGGGCTGTACACGTACACGACCTTCAGCTGGGAAACGTCGGTTATGCTCGTGTCCGTGTGGTGGTAGATGTTCATGCGGCCCGTACCGCAGTCGCCGAACCGGTCGCAGGACACCGTCCCGACCAGGGCGCCGACGTCGATTTCGCCCAGCGCCTCGCGAAGTTCCGCCCGGTCGATGTACATCGTGTCGCCCACCTCCACGGCGACCTCCCCGATGGCCGCAAGGAGGACGGCGGTCGCATCGTAGGCGTGCGCCCAATACGGCGACTGCGGGAACCCGCCGTGCCTGGCCCTGTACGCGTCGAGCACCTGCTGCCCGCTTCGGCCCGTCAACTCGTTGACGTTCGCGCCGAAGTCGGCCTCCGGTCCGGCAAAGTACATGCCCTCCGACTGCGGCGTCCCCAGGAACGCGGAGACCAGCAGCGCCGCCGCCGAGATCAGGGTCGTCCCCTCGAGACCGTCGAATTCCCGCGCCTGCGCGGCGAAGGCCGTCCCCTCCGTCACGAACAGCGGGAAGAAGATGGCGTCCGGGCCGACGGCCGCGAACTCCGCGAGAACGTCCGTCATGACGGTGTCGCCCTTTCCGATCTCGGCCCGGGCCGCAACTTCGCCCCCGAGGGCCGAGAACGCATCGGCGAAGGCTTCCACGAGGGCGGACGTGTACGGGTCGCCGTCGTGAACGGTGGCCACGCTCCTCAGCTGCAGCTCGCTGTAGACGAAGTCCGAAAGGGCGCGGGCCTGGTGCAGGTCGTTGGACGACACGCGGAAGTAGCCGGCGTGATAGTCGGGACTCGCGTTGCCTTCCAGATCCGAGGTGAGGCGGGGCGACGTGTTGCTTGGAGAAATCATGACCAGGCCCGCCTCGCTGACGACGGGCGACGCGGCCACGGCCGCGGCCGAGCAGTTCGTACCGATGATCCCCGCCACCTTCGGGTCCCCGGCGACTCCGCCCGCTCCCGCCCGGCCGCCCTGCGGCGAACAGCTCGTGTCCACCGGGTCGCCCAGCTCGACCTCGCGACCTCGGACGGGGCCCATATCCTCCGCGGCGAACACGGCCCCATTCCGGGACACCGCCCCCAGCGTCGGCGCGACCGTGACCGAGAGCAGCATGCGCAGCCGTACGGCCTCTCCCGGCTCCACCCTTACCGCACCCAGCGGCCCCGGCACGAATTCCGGTGGTCTTGTGGCCTCGCGGCATCCCGGAGTTGCAAGAACGGCGACGAGCGCCGGGGCGCAGGACAACATGACCGTGATACGATTGCGCATGAGACCGGCTCCTTCTCTTTCGAGTGTAGCGACGTAAGTGACATTTTCGATGGCCATTGACACAGTGGGCGGATGAGCTACATCTTGTCCACCCCTCGCGCTGGGAGAAGTCCGGAATGAAACGCCTTGCCGTGCTAGCCCTGCTCGCGCTCGCCTCCTGCGAGAGCCCGGAAGCCCCGGCCGCCTGTGGTCCCATCCCGGACGTGACCGTCAACGCGGGCGAGACCACCGCCGCCGCGGCCTGCTTCAACGATCCGAACGGCGACGTTCTGAGCTACTCGGTCACGTCGTCCGATCCCGGCGTGGCCACGGCCTCCTTGTCGGACACCACCGTCACCGTGAGAGCGGTTGCGCCCGGAATAGCGACGGTCACGGTCAGGGCCTCGGATCCGGGCGGCTTGGAGGGCGAGCAGGACTTCTCGGTAACGGTGCCGAACCGGGCTCCGCAGCCGAACGGCGCGATGCCTCCCGTCACGGTCGCCGTCGGGCGGACGGAGATCGTGGATGCGTCTTCGTACTTCACCGAGCCGGACGGGGAGACGCTGGCCTACTCCGCCGTCTCGTCCGACACGGACGTAGCCACGGTGTCGGTGTCGGTCAGCAGGGTGACGGTCACGGCGCTGGCGGAGGGCACTTCGAGCGTGACGGTCACGGCCAGGGATCCCGGCGGGCTGGCCGCGACGCAGACGTTCCAGGTCACGGTCCGGAACCGGCCTCGGCGCCTGACGGATTCAGGGGGCGAGTCGCCCGGGTGGTCCCCGGACGGGGAGAAGATCGCCTTCATGTCCTCCCGCGACGGCGATGTGTTTGAATTCGACATCTATGTGATGGACGCGGACGGGGACAACGAGGAGCGCCTGACGGATTCGGGTGGTCTGTTGCCCGGGTGGTCCCCGGACGGGGAGAAGATCGTCTTCATGTCCGACCGCGACGGCGATGAATTTGAATTCGATATCTATGTGATGGACGCGGACGGGAACAACGAGGAGCGCCTGACGGATTCAGGGGGCGAGTCGCCCGTGTGGTCCCCGGACGGGGAGAAGATCGCTTTCAACTCCGACCGCGACAGCGACGACGGCGACTCCGATATCTATGTGATGGACGCGGACGGAGACAACGAAGAGCGCCTGACGGATTCGGGAGGTCTGTTGCCCGTGTGGTCGCCGGACGGGGAGAAGATCGTCTTCATGTCCTACCGCGACGGCGACGAATTTGAATTCGATATCTATGCGATGGACGCGGACGGAGAGAACGAGAGGCGCCTGACGAACGCGGATGGCTTTGATGGCGATCCCGCGTGGTCTCCGGACGGGAATATGATCGCTTTCTCGTCCGACCGCGACGGCGATGAATTCGAATTCGACATCTACGTGATTCAGATCAAATAGACTGGGGTTCTTCCCTCTTCCGGTGGGTGGCAGGGCGTGAGCTAGCAGTCCGTGGATAAAGCCGCCCGAGCGGCGAGGCGCCGGGCCGGCAAGGCGCGACGAACGATCAGCCGATCGGGGTCACAATCCCGGCCCGGAGGCTCATGGCGCGGTTCTTGATGCGTCCCGTTCCGCGTGCACCGACGTTCAGGAGCCCCAGAGTATGCACCACGCCAACCGACACTCCCAAGCCGTCGGAGAGCGCCGTCTCGACCCCGGCGCCTCCGGACAAGCCGAAGTCGAAGCGCGACAGGCCCAGCCTCACACGCTCACATCTCAAATTGACCTCGCTCACGACCACGCCTCTGATCGACACGACTTCATTCCAGTCGCACGAGGTCTTGAATGCGACCGCCGGACCCGCTGTCGCATACGCCGAAACACGGCTCCCAGGTAGCGGAAGCCCCACCTTGAGCAGAGTCGCCAGTTCCAGGTATTCGGGTTCCATCCCGGTTTCGTAGTGGACTCCGTTCGATCTGTTCTTCCAGCGGGTGCCCTTCTTCGAGTAGAGGCCGCCGACCTCAAGGCTCAGATTCCCCGACAGAGGCCTCGTCACCGCCAGCCCGATCATAGGTCCGGTCGCCGACCTGAAGTCCGGGTGCCGGTCGGAGTTGAAGTGCGGATACACGTATCGCGCCATGTCGACGCCGATCGACGTGCGGTTCACGCCGGCGGTCACGGCGAGCGTGGTCTGCCCGAAGACGGCGGCCCCGGGAGTCAGGACGAGCGCAGCGGCGAGAAGAGGGGTTGCGAGGCGTTTCATCGCACTACCTCCACGATGTAGTCCCTGTACCCGTACCCCCCGTCGCCCTTGTACGCGATCAGGATTTCGGCGGTCCCCGGATCGTTGAAGACCACCTCCGCCCTGTGTTCGAAGCGGCCATACAGCAGTATACCGCAAGGGGCCGGATCAGCACCATCCAGATCCAGATAGTCGTATGGGATCACCAGGGCCCACCGGCCGGTGATTACCACCTCGGTCGGGCCGCCCGACCTGCAATTGCCACGGGTCAAGAAGACGATCTCCGACGGGACCCCAACGGTCATCGTGTCCGGGATCTGCACCAGCCCGCCCCATGTGCCAACGACACGCGACCTTTCGGGGGCGTAGGGATCGTCGCAGGCAACGAGAGCGGCCGCGGCGACCGCGACCAGGAACCGGCCCGCGCAACGGGAGGATTTACGAATGCCCCCGGGGCGGGCATCGGGAGATGGAGGGGCCGGGGACGAGGAAAGGCGGGTCATGGCGTTCGCTCCATTCCTGTAGATGTTGCTTGAGCGGGCTTACACAATACAGCAGAAAGGGCGGTGATGTCAAGCGAAAAGCGGCGTATCCCGACGCCGGGCGGGCACCGAGAGCGGCGAGGGGCCGGAACTCTAAAGCGGCCAGCGCTGCACCGCCATCGCGGCCGCCACGCCTCCCGCCAGCGCCGACAGCAGGAACGTCCACAGGCGCTCAGGGAGCGAAAGAAGGCGCACGGCCACCAGCGCCACCGCCAGCACCCCCGCCGCCACGACGATCTGCGCGAGTTCGAGCCCGATGTTGAAGGACAGCAGGGGTACGAAGAGGCTCCTCTCCTCTCCGAGCGCCAGGCGCAGGAAGTTGGAAAAGCCCAACCCGTGTACCACGCCGAAGACCAGCGCGAGCGCGTATCGCAGCGGCCGCGCCGCGACCCGGTGCTCGGCCGGATCCTCGCGGCGCAGCCCGGCCAGGTTGGTCGCCGCCGTGGCCGCGATGGTGACCGGGATCAGGAACTCGACCAGCCCCGTGTCCACGCGCACCAGGCGCAGCGTCGCCACCGCCAGCGACACCGAATGCCCGATCGTGAAAGCGGTCACGAGCACGAGCAGCTCGCGCCAGCGCGCCAGCGAGTACGCAGCGCAGAGGACCGCCAGGAAGAGGATGTGGTCGTAGCCCCGCAGGTCGAGCAGGTGCTCGAAGCCGAGGCGCAGGTAGACGGCGAAGGTGCTGATCATGGCGCGACTGGTGCGGAGGCGCGGCGGCGGACCCGCCGGCCGGCCAGCGCTGCGAGCACCGTCCACGCGATCCACGACCCCCGTTCGGCCGCCGTCATCATGCGGAAATGCTCCCAAAGCAGCCACGGCACGGTGAGCGCCATCCCCGCCCGGGAACCGTCGTGGTACGGCATCCTGCGCTCCACCACCGTCACCGCCCGGCGGCGGTCCCGGTGCAGCGCCCCCTCGATCGCGCCGCCGAGCTCGTCCGGCGGCATGTCGCGCCAGCCGGGAACGCGCATCACGCTCCAGGCCGCCACGGTGCGGCCCCATCCGTGCAGGTTCGACCCCGCCACGACCGCCAAGTCCATGCTGTCGGCGATCGCCAGGATCTTGGCGCGCTCCGCCCTGGCCTGCTCGAGCCCCCGGGGCGCACCGTCGCTAAGCTCCACTCCGACCACGCCGGCCGGCGATCCGGGCGCGAGCGGCACGATGGCATCCAGGCGCCCGGGGATCGTGTACAGCATCGTCACCGGGGGGGCGCCACGCTCCCGCGCGGCCGCGATCGAGTCCGGGTCGAGGTGGTGCCAGGTGCCGTCCAGCGCGAAGACGTAGCGGTCCCGGTCGCCGAGGAGGTTGACGTGCCGGTTGCGGAGCCGGACCTCCATCCCCGAGAGCATCGCGGTGCGCTCGCCTGCGCGGGCCGGGTTGGCGGGCGCCGCGTCGTCCACGCCCGCCCAGGTGTAGTGGTCGGTGACGTACGCCGCGTCGAAGCCGCCGTCCTCGTGCCAGGCGCGGTTGCGCGCCGCCGTGAAGAGGGCCCACCCGTCGTGGGAGCGGTTGGTGTGCGAGTGGAAGTCCACCGCGAGGAGGTCGGGGTCGTCGAGCCGCACGGCGACCATGGGGCGCGGGATGAAGACGGCGGCGGCGTAGAAGGCGAGGAGCGCGGCCAGGGCGGCGGCGGCGCGGAGAAGCTCCAGCAGGGCGCGGAGGGGGAGGGAGCGGCGGCGGGGGTCGGGGGCGGCGCGGCGCCGCGAGGCCCACGCCGCGTAAAGGCGGCGGGCGAGGTAGAGGGGGACGAGGGTCGCCAGGACCGCGTAGTGCTGGCTGACGGCAAGGAGTGACATGGCGTCCCAGATGCCGAAGAGGGGGGCGCCGAGGAGGTAGCCGAGAGGCTGGTGGACGTGGGCGAAGGGGACGGCTTGGCCGGTGGCGGCGTCCTGGAGGGGCGGAGTGGCGAAAAGGGCGCCCAGGACGACCAGGGCTAGCAGCGCGGCGGGGAGCGCGACCGGGAGGCGGGGGACGGGATGGGGGTTGACGGGGGTGCGCATCATAGTGCGGGGATCTCCTGTTGCGTAGTCCCGGCCAGCCGGCCGGCGCGTTCGCCCGTGCGGGCCGCGAAACCGTGCAGGGATTCCTCGTCGAGCCCCGCTCGGACGAGCTCCGCCACGACGTCTTCGCACCGCTCGCGGGCCAGGTCGCAGAGTTCTCGGACGCGCCGCCGCACGAACGGGGCCGAGAGCCCGCAGTCGCGCGCGAAACGGTCCCAAGTGCCGGGACGGAACTCCTCCAGCGCACCCCTTCTGCCGATCTTCATGGCCAGGGTGGCCGCGAGGTGGGGGTACGCGACCGTGCACATCAGGTCGTACAGGGGGGCGAGGGCGGCCGCGTGGGGCGGGTCGTAAAGGATGCTGTAGTTCTTCCCGTGCGCGTCCGCGTTGCCGATGAGCACTTGGACGATGGCCGCGTCGAGGAGCTCGAGCACGGCGGTTGCGGGGCGCGCGCAAACCCGCCGGACAAGATCGAAGCAGCGAACGAACCCGGGTCCCCCGTCGGACGCGTACTTTCGAGCCGGCGTCACCCCCAGCGCCTGGCAGAAGTCTTCCTGGTGCAGCCGGTGCACGGATCCGCCGGCCTCGGCGCGCCGGTCATAGCGCTCCACCAGGAGGAACGAACGGTCGCCGGCCACCCTGGTCTCCACCGGAGCCACCTTCAGACCGAGCGCCGCAGCGAGGCGCATCGCGAAGGCCTCGTTTTCGGTGGTGGCGAACAGCCCGGGGATGGGGGGCTTCAGGACGTGCGTGGTCGGCTGCCCCGGTGCCGGGACCGCAATCCCGTCGCCCGTGACCACGACCGGGAGTTTCGACTGGGCACCGGCGAGGGAGAGGCGCAGCCCGTCGCCCCGACCGGCCAGAAGCGGACGCGTCCGAATGGTGTCGAGGAGCTCGCCCAATTCGTCGCCCGGCAACACCCAGCCACTGCCGCCGACCTCCAGGACGGACGGAACCTCTCCCTCCGGGCACAGGGTCAGCGCACCCGCCACTTCCTCCCCCAGCCCGGCAAGCAGCCGAAAGGTGTTCGCCGACGACACCCCTAGCGCTGCGGCAACCGCATCCCGCTGAGTCCCCTCGGGCAGCAATCCTTCGAAGAACGGCGTACACAGACGGGTGCTGTACGACTCCGGCCGCTTGGGTAGGGAAAAGGAAACAGGCGGCCGGGCCGGGTCCGCGACCCAGGCGCCGTCGTACGCGAAACGCATCGCCCCATGGCGGTCCAACTCAAGGGAGCCGACGACCACCCCGTCCCACCATACGGTCAGCGATCGCGTCACGGCGGCGGCTCGATCCGCACCTTGCACCCCAGCGCCTCGAGCACGGCCAGCGCCTTGCCGACCCTGGCCGTGGACTTTCCCCGTTCCAGCTCCGAGAGGAAGCGCACACCGACCCCCGCAGCCCCCGCCAACTGGTTCTGGCGCAGGCCCTGGGCGCGCCGGGCGGCGCGTATGATCCGTCCCAACTCCTCGGTCGTCATGGTCGGTTTTCCCGATCAGGAAAATACGGCGGCCGAGCGCCTTCGCAAGTCCGGATTGTCCCGATCGGTAAGCCCATCGCGAGTGGAATGATCGCGGGGGGTGGACCGTGCCTTGTTCCCCCCGTGGACGGGACTCGGCCTTCGCCGGGCGGCGGGGAGCGGAGGGCGGGTCTTCCTGCCCGAGGCGGAGGGCGGGCACTGGCTCAATGCGGAGAATCCGGACGCCGTCGTGGGGCTGCTCGCGCGCACGCTGCCCGCGGCGACGGAAACGGCGAACCCGCGCCGCAACGCATGAAACGGGCCCCCGCGCAACGACTCGGCGCGGGGGCCCGCCTGTTCCCCGGTCGGCCCGCGGCCGGCCGCCGCGAGCGTCAACCGGTCACCCGGTCAGTGGTAGATCTGGAACCCGAAGTTGAAGGAGCGAGGGTAGCCGATGTGGATCTCGGCGTCGTCGGCCTTGTGGCTCCCAAGGCTGCTGTTGTTAGGGCCGCGCCTCCGCTCGGCGTCATCGATGTACCCGTTGAAGCGCGAGTTGTCGGTGGCGTCCTGAACGTAGACCGCGTCCGTGACGTTGAACCCGTGGAGGAAGAGCTTGACGTTCCCGCCGAACGGGGCCGACATCTCTTCCGAGAGCCGGTAGGATGCGTGGAAGTCGAAGACCGAGTACCCCGGCGGCCGCCAGGACTGGACGCCTGCGTCGATATCGGTCGAGCGCGAGAAGGGGTCCCAGTTGGCGTAGTGCTTTCCGAAGGTCTTGCCCACGAACTGCAGGTAGAGACCGCCGGACGGGAAGAGAGACACGGCGTAGGCGGCCTGGAACTGGGGCGCGTCGCCCACGTAGAGGTCCTTCACGTAGAAATTGTAGGCCACGGTGGTGTCGGCGATATTGGAGGTGTACGAACCCGTGATATCGTCGGTGTGCTTCCAATCCCCCAGGGAGAGGGCACCGTCGAACCGCATGAAGTCGGCCGGCTGGTACGCGGCCTCCACCTCGATCCCCATGTGGCGGGCGTCCATGCCCAACATCCTGATCACCGCATTCTCGTCTTCGTCCGAAGCGGCCCGGACGAACCTTCTCCCGGCCCGGTCGTTCCACTGGGTGAAGTAGAGGTTGGCGTCCAGCGACAGCCTCCGGTTCAGGGAACGGAAGCGCGTCCCCGCCTCGAAGGAGAGGAAGGTCTCGTTCCTGGGGTTCTCGATCAGAAGGCCGTTGATGTCGTCGATGGCGCCGTCGAATATGGGAACCTTGGAGACGTATCCCGCATTGCCGTAGAGCGACCACTCGGGGTCCAGATTGCGCATCGCCCCGCCCTTGATCTGGAAGCCGGTGAGTCCCCCGCTGCTCAGCCGGACGGAGTCGCCGTTCTCGTCCGCCGTGAAGAAGTCGGTGAAGTTGTAGACGTTCCTCGACCATCCGGCCATCCCGTAGAAGGAGCCGTTGCGAGAAGCCTTCTCGGCCTGAAGGTGCATGCCGATCCAGTTGACGTCGTTCTCGTTGTGGTAGTGGATCTTGTCGCCCAGGCCGCGCTCGAAGTCGTCGCCCTCCCAGAAGTCCGAGGCGCACCACGCGGTGCAACGGTAGTAGCTGCCCCCGAGGAGATCCCGAACCTCGCGGTAGTGCTCGATCGTGGCGGTGCGCCAGTCGATCCCGAACTCGGCCGTGACATCGCCTGCCAAATCCTTCTGCAGCCGGGATATGAAGCCCCACGTGTCCTGGTTGTTGACCGAGTTGCGCAGGATGCCGCGCGATCCGGTGTTGCTGCTCGAGTTGCGCGCGATGGTCGCGTCCCAGTTCGCGAAGCGCTGGGTGTAGGTGTAGTTCCAGGACAGCTGCCCGAGCGTCCCCGTGCCCCCGCCCCTGCCGCCCGAGTAGTACGCCACCGTGTGAGCGGTCAGTCCGTCGCCCAGCTGCGAGTACCAGTTGAGGTTCACCTGCGGCTTGTGAAAGTAGTTCTCCCGCTCGTTGATGAAGCTCGGGTCGCGGCGGCTGAAGGTGCCCGCGCCCGGTCCGGTGCTCGTGAACTGGCGTCCGGTGTAGCTGGGGTTGACGCCGGCCCAGTTGGGATTCCACGACCTCCCGGCCTGGCTGCGGAAGCGGTTCTCGACCGCCTCCGGATCGTATTCCTGCAGCGATAGGGCGAAATCTTTGTCGTAGGTTGCGGCATTCAGCTTCCACGATCTCTGGCCGTGCCGCTGCGGCGCGCCCACGGCGTAGAGCTCCAACTTGTTGCGATCGCTGAGCTTGTACTGCGAGGCCAGGTAGTAGGCCCAGGCGTCGGTCCAGGCCCCGTCGACGATGCCGTCGCCCGTCTTGCGCACCACCGAGGCGGTCATGGAGAACTTGCCGACCGGGCCCGTGGACACGGTCATCGTCGTCTTGCGGAAGTTCCCGCTCCCGTATTCCTGCTTGAGGGTGTAGCCGGGCTCCTTCCGGCTCGGGTCGGTGATGACGTTCAGCGTCCCGCCGATCGAGGGCGTCGCCAAGTTGATGGCGCTGAGCCCGCGCTGCAGCTGGATGCTGGTGGCGGCGTCGCCCAGGCCGTCCCAGTTGGACCAGTAGACCCACCCGTTCTCCATATCGTTGACGGGCACGCCGTTGATCATGACCGCGGTGTTGCGCTGGCTGAAGCCGCGGACGTTGATCCGCGCGTCGCCGGCGCCGCCCCCCTGCGCGGTCGAGTAGACCGACGGGGTGACGCTCAGGACCAGCGGCAGGTCGCGCGAGCCGAGCTGTCCCTGGATCTTCGCCTTCGACACGTTCGTGAAGGCCACGGGCGTGCGCCTCGCCTCGGCCGCGTCGGCCAGCACCTCGATGCCCCCGAGCACCAGCGCCGCCGGCACCATGTCGAAGTCGAGGGCTGCGATCCCGCCGGCCGAAACGGTCACGTCCCGGTCCTCGGCCGCGAGACCGATCATCCGGACCGCCGCCTGGTAGGATCCAGCCGGCACGCGCGTGATGTCGTAGCGTCCGCCGGCCCCCGCAAGGCCGCCGTACTGGGCTCCGGTCACCGTGTGGGAAAGGACCACCTGGGCACCCTCGACGCCGTCGCCCTCGGCGGTCACCGTTCCCCTCACCGTGCCGGTCTGCTGGGCGCTCAGCGGCAGCGCCATGAACAGCAGGATGGGTGTGGTGCGAACAACTCTCATCGGATCTGCCTCCTTGAGAAGATGGTGTTGGAAGGGGCTCCCGCCCCGCTCCGAAATCGCTCCTTCCGCAAGCCGGCCGGGGTGGTCCGGCCCGGCTTCCCGACACCGTGTCGTGCCGCCCTGCGAAGTGTTGTCGCGCATCGGTAACAAGATCGTAATCGCGGCCCCGGCGGCAAGGGGGCGTGGCAACGCCCACATGGGCCCGCGGGCCGGCCCGCGACGAAGTCGCCGGCGCTCCGCTCCTCTCCGCGCCGGCTCCGGCGCCCGGATCCCGCGCCCCGCGGCGCCCGCCCCCCCACTGGACAGCATCCGGCAATCGGTCTAGAATCGACGCGGTTTTCCTTCACGCCAACAGCAGGAGGACGGACACGAATGATCTCCGTGGAAGGGGTGACGAAGCGCTACGGCCCCATAGTGGCGGTCGACCGGGCCACCTTCCGGGTGGACCGGGGCGAGGTCGTAGGGTTCCTCGGACCCAACGGGGCGGGAAAGACGACGACGATGCGCATGTTGACGGGAACGCTCCAGCCCGACGAGGGCCGGATCCGCTTCGACGGCGCGCCGATCGGCGACAACCTCACCGCCGCCAAGTCGCGAGTGGGCTACCTGCCCGAATCCAACCCGCTCTACGACGACATGCTGGTCTGCGAGTTCCTGGAGTACGTGGCCCGGCTGCGGGGGCTGGACGGCGCCGAGGCCCGCCGGGGGATCGGGCGCGCCGTCGAGGAAACGGGCCTGGCCGAGGTCTTCTTCCGGCCCGTCAGCGAGATCTCCAAGGGCTTCCGGCAGCGCACGGGGATGGCCGGCGCCATCCTGCACGAACCCGAGATCCTGGTGCTCGACGAGCCCACCGAGGGCCTGGACCCCAACCAGCGCGTCGAGATCCGCAAGCTGGTCAACTCGCTGGGCGCCGACCGCACGGTCATCCTCAGCACCCACGTCATGCAGGAGGTCGAGGCCACCTGCGACCGGCTGCTGGTCATCTCGAAGGGCGCCATCGCAGCCGACGGGACCGTCGCCGAGCTGATGGACGCGCGGCACGGGGTCGCGCGCTACACGGTCGAGGCCGAGGGCCGGGACGTGGCCGAGACCCTGAGCGCGCTGCCGGGCGTCGCGGACCACGGCTGGGAGCCCGTGAACGGCCGGGTGCGGGTTAGCCTCGAGGCGGCGGACGATCACGAGCTTCGGCCCGATATCTTCCGGCTGGCGACCGAGCGCGGCTGGGTCCTCTGGGAGCTCCGCCGGGAGCGTGCGAGCCTGGAACAGCTCTTCCACGAGCTCACCATGGACCAGCCGGAGGAGGGGGGCGAGTCATGACGAAGCGGATCGCGCGGCAGGTTCTCCTCGTCGCCCGCCGGGAGCTGCGGGGCTTCTTCGACCAGCCGACGGCCTACGTTCTCGCGGTCGCCTTCCTGGGCCTCGGCCTCTTCCTCTCCTTCCGGTCGCTGTACGCGATGTCGGTGGCCTCGCTGCGCCCCTTCTTCGACCTGCTCCCGTGGCTCCTGGTGGTGTTCGTTCCGGCCGTGACCATGCGGAGCCTCGCCGAGGAGCGCCGCGGCCGCACCTTCGAGTGGCTCATCGCGCAGCCGCTGAGCGAACCCGAGGTCGTCGCGGGCAAGTTTCTGGGCAGCTGGCTGTTCGTGCTGATCACCCTGGCCGGCACCCTGCCCATGGCGGCCGGCGTGCTGGCCGCGTCGGAGGCGGACGCGGGGATCATGATCGCGCAGTACGTGGGCGCGGCGTTGCTGGCCGCGCAGATGATCGCGGTCGGGATCTGGGCCTCGTCGCTCACCCGGAACCAGATCACCGCCTTCATCCTGGGGGCGTCCGTCTGCTTCGCGCTGCTGCTCATCGGGACGCCGGTCGTGCAGATCGGGCTGCCGCGCGTGATCGGCGGCTGGCTGCTGCAGCTGTCGGTGATCAGCCACTTCGAGAACGTGGCCCGAGGCGTGATCGACCTGCGCGACCTTCTCTACTTCGCGTCGACATGCGGGCTCTTCCTGTTGCTGGCCGTGGCCGCGCTCGGACGCGAACGGCTGAGCCCCGGGGGCGACGCCTACCGGCGGCTCCGGGTCGGCACGGGCGCGATCGCGCTGGCGGTGCTCGTGCTCAATCTGCTGGGCGGCCACGTGCGGGGGCGCCTGGACCTGACCGACGACAATCTCTTCACCCTTTCGGAGGGAAGCAGGGAGATCCTGGGCGGCCTGGACGACATCGTGAACCTGACGCTGTTCCTCAGCGACGACCTGCCGCAGGAGATCCAGATCACCGTGCGCGACGTGCGCGACCTGGTGGCCGACCTGCGAAACGCCTCCGGCGGGATGCTGGCGGTCAGGGAGGTCAACCCCGACGACGGGGAGAACGGCGAGGAGGAGGCGTCCTCGCTGGGCATCCAGCCGATCGAATTCAACGTCATCGGCGACGACGAGTTCCAGGTGAAGAGGGGCTACTTCGGGCTGGCGCTCACGTACGCGGGCGAGCACGAGACCATTCCGGTGATCCAGGCCGCGCACGACCTCGAGTTCCGCCTAGTGTCGGGAATCGCCAGGATGACGGCCGAGGAGCGCCCAACGCTGGCGTTCATGACGGGATTCGGGGCGAGGGAGCCGTACGACCAGACCATCGCGAGCTTCCGCGAGTCGGTAGGCGACCGCTACGACGTCACCTCGGTCAACATGGAGACCGACTCGGCGGCCACGCTCGACGCCGACTCCATCGACGTGCTGGTGGTGGCGGCCCCGCAGCAGCCGGTCACGCCGGAGGTGGCCGATGCGGTCGACGGCTACCTGAACGCCGGGGGCGCGGCGCTGCTGCTCATGGAACGACACGCCTTCCATTCCCAGGGGCCGGCCGCAATGACCATGCCGGTCGCCACCGGCCTGGAGGACGTGCTCGCGGCCCGGGGCGTCGAGTCGACGGGAGAGCTGGTATTCGACCTCAAGTCGCACGAGCGCGTGACCACGCGGCGGGGGATCTTCACCGTGTACCAGCCCTATCCGTTCTGGCCGGTCGCGTCGCGGGGCGACGAGCACGCCACCAACCGCGACCTCGGCAACATCGGCCTGGGGTGGGCGTCGCCATTCACGTGGCGGGAGGACGATCCCGCGGTGACGCCGCTGTGGACCACCACCGAGAGCGGCGGCACGCGTCCCACCGGCGCCCACGTCACCCCGGGCCTGGAACTCGTGCCGAGCGAGGGCGAGACGGGGGTCCACGCCGTCGCCGTCGCGGTGGATCCGGCGGCGGCTGCCACGGAGGAGGACGACGAGGGCGGGGGCGACGAGGCCGAGCGTTCGGGCGGACGCATCGTCGCCGTGGGCGACGCCGACTTCCTGGAGGAGAGATTCGTCCGGGCCAACTCCCAGAACCTGGTCTTCGCGGCCAACGCGGTGGACTGGCTGGTTCAGGACGAAGCCCTGATCGGCATCCGCTCCAAGGACAGGACCCCCCCCGCGCTGGTCTTCGAATCCGACGCCGGGAGGGGAGCCCTCAAGTGGACTTCGCTGATCGGAGTCCCGGCGCTCTTCATCCTCCTCGGCTTCGCGCGGGTGACGGGACGGACAAAGCGAGCTCAACGCCGCTGGAGGGCGGCTCGGGAGAAGGAGGCGGACATTGAGTAACAAGACCCTGCGGGCGTCGCTCTACTTTCTGGGCGCCGTCACCGCGCTCTACGTCCTGGTCACGCTGGTCAGGTCCGGCGACGAGCCCACCACATCCGGTCTGGCCGAGGCGCTGGCGTCGATCGACGGCCAGCAGCTCACGCGGATCGAATTCGCCAGCCCGATCAACCGGTTCCTCCTGCAAAAGGAGGGGGACGGCTGGACCGTGAACGAATACGTGGCCGACACGGCGACGGTCCACCGCCTCCTGCGCGCCATCGACAGCGCGCAGGTGCGGGAGATCGCCGCCACCAACCCCGACCACCACCTGGACCTGGGGGTCACCGCCGACAGCGCCCGGAAGATGGTCACGGACGGAGGCGTCACGATCCTGTTCGGCAAGCACGCGCGGAACCGCAGCCGGACCGGCTTCCTGCGCCTTCCCGATTCCGACACGGTTCATTTCGTATACGGGGACCTTCGGTACACCGTGGGGCGGACCCTCTTCGAGTGGCGCAACAAGGTGATGCTGCGGGTCGACACGTCGGTCGTCGCGGCAGTTCACGTCACCCGGGACGGCGCCACCACCGTGTACGAACGCCGCGACTCGGTCTGGACGGTGAACGGCGAGGAGGCCAGCGCCAGGACGGTGCGCAACACCATACGCGACATGCTGCAGGAGCTGGCGGAGGTTCGCGCGAGCGGGTTCGTGGACGAGGATTTCGAGACGGAGGGGGAGATCGGCTCCGTCCGGGCCCTGGACGCGGACGGCAACGAGCTGGCCTCTCTGTCGCTGTCGGAAGGCTCGGGCAGCCACATCGGTTCGACCCCGGCGAGTCCCTACGTTTTCAGGATGCCGAAATTCAGGTTCGACCGAATCATGCCCGAGCCTCCCGGCGAAGACGAGGGCTGACCGGAGACCGGGGGGCGGAGCCGACGATGGGCCGGAGCCCCACCTACGACGCGATCGTCGTCGGCTCCGGGGCCGGCGGCGGGATGGCCGCCTTCGTCCTGGCCACATCGGGACTTCGCGTACTCATGCTGGAGGCGGGGCGGGACTACGATCCGATCCGCGAGACCCCGATGTTCCAGCTCCCGAAGGACGCGCCGCTCCGGGGGGCCGGCACCGCCGACAAGCCCTTCGGGTTCTACGACGCAACCGTGGACGGGGGCTGGCGGGTGCCGGGCGAGCCGTACTCGGTGGCCGAGGGGTCGGAGTTCATGTGGTGGCGATCCCGAATGCTGGGCGGCCGGACCAACCACTGGGGCCGGATCTCCCTCCGCATGGGCGAATACGACTTCAAGCCCCGGTCCCGGGACGGCCTGGGCTTCGACTGGCCGGTGTCGTACGACGATATCGCGCCGTACTACGACAGGACCGAGTCCCTCATCGGCGTCTACGGCTCGAACGAGGGGCTGGAGAACACGCCGAACTCGTCTCCGGGCGTTCTCCAGCCGCCCCCGAAGCCCAGGGCCTACGAGCTCCTGACGAGGAAGGCGTGCCGCCGCATGGGGATCCCGGTTATCCCCGCCCACCTGGCCATCATGACGCGGACCCAGGACGCGCGCCGCCTCCCCGGCCGGATCTTCCCCGCCAACGAGCTCGCCCGTCGCGTCACCGCCGACTCGATGCGCGGCCGCGCGGCCTGCTACTGGGCCACTCCCTGCGGGCGCGGCTGCTCGATCCGCGCCAACTTCCAGTCCACGACCGTCCTCCTCCCCCCCGCCCTCGCCACCGGCAACCTCCGGATCCGCACGGGAGCCATGGTGCGCGAAGTCGTCGTCGACGCCCGGGGACGCGCCACCGGAGTGCGCTACGTCGACAAGGCCACGCTGCTGGACGAATCCGCGTCGGCGCGCGTGGTCGTGCTCGCCGCGAGCGCCTGCGAGTCCGCGCGCATCCTGCTCAATTCCAAGAGCGGCCTCTTTCCCGACGGGCTCGCCAACTCCTCGGGCCTCGTGGGCAAGTACGTCATGGACACCGTCGGGGCGGGCGTCTACTCCCAGATCCCGGCGCTGGAGTCCCTTCCCCCGCACAACGAGGACGGCGCTTCGGGCATGCACATGTACATGCCGTGGTGGCTGTACGGCGAGCAGCTCGCGGGGCGGCTCGACTTCCCCCGCGGCTACCACATCGAGTTCGGCGGCGGGCGGCGCATGCCCGGATTCGGCGCCTTCGGCGGCCTCGAGCCCCTCACCGGAGGCAGCTACGGACAGCGCTTCAAGGACGATTGCCGCCGCTACTACGGCAGCTTCGTCGGCTTCGACGGCCGCGGCGAGATGATTCCCAACGAGGACTGCTACTGCGAGATCGACCCCCACAGGGTCGACCGCTACGGCATCCCGGTCCTCCGGTTCCACTGGAAGTGGTCGGACCACGAACTCAACCAGGCCCTGCACATGCAGCGCACCTTCGCCGAGATCGTGGACGAGATGGGGGGAAGGCTCCTGAGCACGGTGCAGACGGAGGGGGCCAAGGCGATCTCGAAGGGCGGCCAAATCATCCACGAGGTGGGCGGCGCGATCATGGGCGACGACCGGCGGAGCTCGGTGCTCAACCAGTTCTGCCAGTCGTGGGACGTCCCCAACCTGTTCGTGACCGACGGCGCGCCGTTCGCGTCGAACGCGGACAAGAACCCCACGCTGTCGATCATGGCGATCGCGTGGCGGGCGAGCGACTACATCGTCGAGCAGCTCGGGCGGAGGAGCATAGGATGAGCGAGGACCGGCCGGGCCGCACGCGCGACGAAGTCCGACGGGGGGGGACGCCACCGGCCGCGGCGGCGACATCCGGCGAGGAGCCGGGGACGGGGGCCGAAGGCGCGATCACCCGCCGGGGCGCCCTCAAGGTGATCGCGGGCACGGCGGCGCTGGGCGCGGCGGCGTCCTGCACGATCGAGGAGATCGGGCGCGGCGGCGAATCCGCCCACGAGAGACTCTCCGGCTTCGAGCCGCTCCCCTCCAGAAACCCCCTCGCCGCCGGCACTCCGACCGATCCCGACATGCTGGCGCCCGCTGTTCCCTGGGAGACGGTCCTCACGGACGAGGAGCTGCGATACGTCGCCGCCCTGGCCGACGTGATCATCCCGGCGGACGAGCGGTCGCCCGCGGCCAGCGCGGTGGGCGTGCCCGAATACGTCAACGAATTCGTGTCCGCCCCCGCCCACAGGGAGCACCTGACCCGGTTGCGCGGAGGCCTGGCGTGGCTGAACCGCACGGCGCGGGAACGTTTCGGCGCGGCCGAGTTCCCCGCGCTCGCTCCCGCCCAGCAACACGAGATCTGCGACGAGATCAGCTTCGAACCGGACACCCCGGACGCGCTGAAACCGCAGGCGCGCTTCTTCGACGGGTTCCGCGACTGGGTCTCGACCGGGTTCTGGACGACCGAGGAGGGGATGCGCGACCTGGGGTACGTGGGGAACGTGCCGCTGCCGAGCTTCGACGGGCCGCCGCCGGAGGTGCTGGAGCGGCTGGGGCTGGCGGGGGAGGATCTGGGCTGACGCGGGGCGCATGCGTTCCACCCGGCTCATGGCACCGCGGCCGGGTTTTGCGGAATGACACCGAAGAACGCGATTAGGGCCGCCCTCGGACCGGTCTACATACGCGCCAGGTTGGTCGAGGAGCGGCTCCGGAGCGGCGTGGCGTGGTGGCCGCTCGCAACGGACTTCATAGCCGACCCCTATCCGTCCTACCGGCGGCTTCGCGAAATCGACCCGTTTCACTACAGCATCCTCACACGGCTGGTCGTGGTCTCCCGCTTCGCCGACGTGGACCGCATTCTGCGGGATCACCGGAACTTCTCGAACGACCTGACGAGCGCCCGTCACGCGCGCGGAATCGTGGCGACGCGTAAGAAACTCAAGCCGAGCATGCTCGCGCTGGACCCGCCGGACCACACTCGTCTGCGCGGGCTCGTCAACCGGGCGTTCACGCCCCGCTCGGTCGCGGAGCTGGAGGATTTCATCCGAGCCACGGCACACCGTCTTGTCGACATGGTGGAAGGCGCCGACGAGTTCGACTTGATGAAGGGCTTCGCGGCACCGCTTCCCATGATCGTGATCGCTAGGATGATCGGCGTCCCCGAGAGGGACCTGCGCCGCTTCAAGGTGTGGTCGAGCCGCCTGGCGCGCGCGCTGGAACCCGTTCTCGCACCGGACGAACAGGAGCTGGTCTACCGGACCCACCAGCAGCTCGCGGCGTACTTCGAGGCGATCGTCGAGCAGCGCCGCCGCACGCCCCGCGACGACCTGGTCTCGCGGCTTGTTCAAGCCGAGGAGCAAGGCGACAGACTCACCCGCGACGAGACGATCGTGATGCTACGCCTGCTCCTGTTGGCCGGCAACGAGACAACCGCGAACCTCATCGGAAACGGGGTCCGGGCCCTGCTGCGACACCCCGGCCAGCTCGCGTTGCTGCGCGAGCAGCCGGAATTGCTTCCTGCGGCCGTCGAGGAGCTGTTGCGCTACGATTCGCCGGTACAGCTCGACATGCGCGTTGCACGGCGCGATCCGGATGTCGGGGACTCGGCCGTGCCGTCCGGCACGCTGATCGGCCTGCTCATCGGGTCCGCCAATCGCGATCCGGAGCGATTTCGACGGCCCGACGAACTCGACATCACGCGGTCCGACCATGGGAACATCTCTTTCGGACGCGGCATCCATCACTGTCTGGGCGCCCCGCTCGCCCGCCTGGAGGCGAGAGTCGCGCTGGAGGTGCTGCTGGAGCGCTTCGACCGGATCGCGTTCGGAACGCGACGGCCGGTCTACCGGCGGAGCATCGTGCTGCGGGGGCTGGAGCACTTTGACGTCAGGGTGAGTCGTCGCGGCGTCGGCTAGCTGGCCGGAAGCGGGCTGCCAGACTCGTCCCCCAGCAGTCCGTGGATAAAGCCGCCCGAGCACCGAGAGCGGCGAGGCGCCGGGC
>JAPPNM010000094.1 GCA_028873825.1 Gemmatimonadota bacterium
AGCCCGGCGCCTCGCCGCTCTCGGTGCTCGGGCGGCTTTATCCACGGACTGCTACCCTCCCGATCATCGTCCGGGGCTTTCCGAACCGGAGGCGGGAAACCAGATTCCGTTCCGCTCCGATGGGCTCGCGAGGCCGCGGGGCCGGCGGCCGAAGGACGTTCACGGGCGGGGGGCTCCGGAAGCTCCGCCGCCAGAGAGCGAGAGTGACAGAATGAGCCTGACACCTCATCCCGATCCCTCGGACGGCTCCCTGAATCAGTACCTGCGGGAGATAAGCCGGTATCCGCTTCTCGACCGCGAGGAGGAGGGGCGCCTCGCCCGGGAAATCCGCCGCGGCGGGGAGGAGGCGCTGGACAAGCTGGTGCGTTCCAATCTGCGCTTCGTAGTCACGGTCTCGAAGAAGTACCAGAACCAGGGAGTTCCCCTTTCGGATCTCATCAACGAAGGCAATCTGGGCTTGATCAAGGCCGCCCGTAAGTTCGACGAGACCAAGGGCATCAAGTTCATCAGCTACGCCGTGTGGTGGATCAGGCAGGCGATTCTGCAGGCGCTGGCGGAGCAGGGACGTATCGTCAGGGTGCCGCTGAACCGCGCGGGGATCCTGCACCGCATCGGAAAGCTGAAGGCCAGGATGGTCCAGGAGCTGGGGAGGGAGCCCACCGTGGCGGAGGTCGCCGAGGGCCTGGACCTCAGCCACGAGGAGGTGGAGAGGTCCATGGCGATCTCCCGGGCCCACCTGTCGCTGGACGCGCCCGTTGCGCCGGGCGAGGACAGCCGGCTGCTCGACTATCTGCCGGACCGGGTGTCGCCGGGTCCCGACGAGGAGATGATCGAGAAGGCGCTGACCGAGGCTCTGGAGGCCGCGCTCTCGACGCTGCGGCCCCGCGAGGCCACCATTCTGAGACAGTACTTCGGCCTCGACGAGGCGGCCCCCAAGTCTCTGGAGGAGATCGGAGCCGGGCTGGGGGTGACGCGGGAACGCGTTCGCCAGATCAAGGAACAGGCCCTCGCGCGGCTCCGGCACGCGTCCAGGGCGCGAGCGCTCGAGACCTTCGCCGACTAGCCGGCCCGCGGACGGTACCCCGCGGCATTCCCGCGAGACCCCGCCCGCCCGCTCTTGACTCTCCTCGCACCGGAGGATACTATTTCATGCTGTCGATTTTTCCGGCCGGCCTCGCGAAGTGCGGTTGATCGCGGGGAGCGGCCTTCGTTTCGCAGGTACGGGGACCGGCAACTGCCAGTGACTACGACCATCACGCCCAGAAAAGAGGACATCCGTCGGTCGTGGTGGGTCGTCGACGCCGAGGGAAGACCGCTCGGCAGGCTGGCTACGGAAGTGGCGCGCATCCTCCGCGGGAAGCACAAGCCCATCTACACTCCCCACCTCGACACGGGCGACCACGTGATCGTCGTCAACGCGTCGAAGGTGGTTCTCACCGGTCGCAAGGCGGAGCAGAAGACCTATTTCCGCCACTCCGGGTACATGGGCGGCGACAGGCACATCCCCTTCAAGCGGATGCTGGAGCGCTTCCCCGACCGGGTCGTCGAGCTGGCGGTACGGGGCATGCTGCCGAAGAACAAGCTGGGTCGCCGCATGCGTCGCAAGCTGCGCGTGTACCCGAACGCATCGCATCCACACCAGGGCCAGCGTCCCAGGGCCCTGGAGATCTGACCTTCACCCACGGACCGCCAGGCGGAGTACGCATGGCCGCTCAAGAGCCGATCCAGGCCGTCGGACGCAGGAAGACCAGCGTCGCACG
Source organism: Gemmatimonadota bacterium (assembly GCA_028873825.1). GTDB lineage: Bacteria > Gemmatimonadota > Gemmatimonadetes > Longimicrobiales > Gaopeijiaceae > Bin94. The sequence goes on from JAPPNM010000094.1 coordinate 1,761, forward strand.
CGTTTTTCTCCGCCCCGGGGGCGGACGCTGGTCCGTCAACGGGCGTCCCTCCCGGGTCTACTTTCCGCGAGCGGCCCATCGGGCGCGGATGGAGGACCCGCTGCGCGTCGCGGAGTCGGAGGGCCGTTTCGACGTGGAGGCCCGGGTCAAGGGCGGAGGACTTACCGGCCAGGCCGACGCGATCCGCATGGGCGTGGCGCGGGCGCTGGTCGCGCACGACGAGGACTTGCGGGCGGCGCTCCGGGAAAGCGGGATGCTGACCAGGGACCCCCGGAAGGTCGAACGCAAGAAGCCGGGCCGGCCCAAGGCCCGGAAGCGCTTCCAGTTCAGCAAGCGATAGGCGACCCGCCCCATGAACCCCTCCGAATCCCAGGTCGAACTGACCGACCTCCTCGACGCCGGCGTCCACTTCGGGCACCAGACCCGGCGGTGGAACCCCAAGATGAGCCCCTTCATCTTCGGGGAGCGCAACGGGATACACATCATCGACCTTCGCAAGACGCTGGACCGCTTGGGCCAGGCCTGCGAGGCGGTGCGCCGAGTGGTGTTGAAGGGCGAGAAGATTCTCTTCCTTTCGACCAAGCGCCAGCTGCGCCAGGTCATCGAGGAGGAGGCCGCGCGCTGCGGCGCCCTCTACGTCACCGAACGCTGGCTCGGCGGCATGCTCACCAACTTCCGGACCATCCGCCGCCAGATTCGCAGGATGAAGGAGCTCGAGCGCGGCCAGGAGGAGAACGCCTACGAGTTCTACACGAAGAAGGAGCGCCTGCTCCTCGAACGCGAGCGCGGGAAGCTCGAGAAGTACTTCGTCGGGGTGCGCGACATGGTTCGGCTGCCCGGGGCGGTCTTCGTAGTGGACGCCAAGCGCGAAATCATCGGCGTCCGCGAGGCTCACAGGCTCGGGATTCCGGTGGTCGCCATCGCCGACACCAACGCCGACCCCTCCCTGATCGACCATCCCATTCCGGGCAACGACGACGCCATCCGTTCGGTCAGCCTGATCGCGGGCCGGATCGCCGACACGATCGAGGTCGCCCGCCGCGAGGTGCCCGACGAGCAGCTCAGGCGGCAGGCCGAACTGGGTGCGACCACGTATTCGACCGAGACCGGCGAGAAGACCGCCGACACGCGCGAATTCCGGCCGCGCCCGCGGAAGCGGCGGCCCCGGCCGGAAGCGATCGCGCAGGTGCGCAAGGCGGGAGATGGCGACGGCGCGTCGAAGCGTCCCCGTCGCGGGAAGAGGGAGCGGGCGCCGGCGGACGCGGCCGACGCTTCGGGGGACTGAGGTCCCCGGCGCCGATGTTCCGCGGAAGCGAGGCCGGGGCGTGGTGCGCGGAGCGCGCCGTAGGCACGGCCGTGCGGAAGGGGCGAGGATGAAGATCGACGCGAAACGGGTCAAGGAACTCCGCGACCGCACCGGCGCGGGGATGATGGAATGCAAGAGGGCGCTGCAGGAGACCGGCGCCGACATCGAAGCCGCCATCGACCTCCTGCGGAGCAAGGGCGAGGCCAAGGCGGCGAAGCGGGCCGCACGGGCCGCCAACGAGGGGACGGTGGCCGCCTACGTACACCACGGGGCGCGGATCGGAGTTCTGGTGGAGCTGAACTGCGAGACGGACTTCGTGGCCGCCACCGACGACTTCCGGACCCTGGCCCGGAACATCGCCATGCACGTGGCCGCATCCGACCCCATCGCCGTGGGCTCCGGGGACGTGGACGCCGGGGTCGTGGACCGGGAGCGGAAGGTCTTCATGGAACAGGCGGCCCGCGAAGGGAAGCCGGAACACATCCGGGCCAGGATCGTCGAGGGCAAGCTCGCCAAGTTCTTCAGGGAGCGCGTCCTGCTGGAACAGGCGTACGTCAGGGACCCGGACCGGAGCGTCGGAGATCTCATCACGGAGGTCTCGGCCCGCACCGGCGAGAAGATCAGGGTGGCGCGGTTCTCGCGGTTCCGGGTGGGCGGGTAGGAGTCCGGTGCCCGGGCCGGGCCCCGTCGGCGGCGAAGCGGGCGCCGCCGCCGGCCGAAGGAGCCAGGGGTACGACCGCGTTCTGCTGAAGCTCTCGGGGGAGGCGCTGGCGGGAGGGCGCGGCTTCGGAATCGATCCCCCGGCCGTCGACGAGATAACCGAGGAGATCCTTGCGATCCACGAGGTGGGAGTGTCGCTGGGGCTGGTGATCGGAGGGGGGAACATCGTTCGCGGCGCGATAGCCAGCCGCCGCGGCATGGACCGGGTGTCGGCGGACTACATGGGAATGCTGGCCACCATCATGAACGCCCTCGCCGTTCAGGATCTTCTCGAGAAGAACGGCATCGACACGCGGGTCATGACGGCCATCCGGATGCCGCAGCTGGCCGAGCCCTACATTCGGCGCCGGGCGGTCAGGCACCTCGAGAAGGGGAGGGTCGTGATCTTCGCCGGCGGGACCGGGAACCCGTATTTCTCGACGGACACGGCGGCCGTGCTCAGGGCTATCGAGATCGACGCCGACGTAGTGATCAAGGCGACCAAGGTGCGCGGGGTGTACACGGCCGACCCCGCCAGCGACCCGGAAGCGAAGTTCATTCGCGACATCTCCTTCCACGAAGTCGTCGCCCGCGACCTTCGCGTGATGGACGCCGCCGCGGTCTCCCTTTGCCGGGAGAACGACTTGCCGATTATCGTTCTGAACCTGGACGACAAGGGAGCCGTACGCCGGGCGATTCGCGGGAAGCGCGTCGGAACGCTTGTGTCCTGATCCTCGCGGACGCGGGGAGTGCCCGGCCCCTGAACCGGTCGCCGCGCCCGAGCGGCAGGAGGACAACGTGGAAGTAGTGCACGAAGCCGGAACCAGAATGAACGACGCCGTCGACGCCATACGCCGCGAATTCGACACGGTTCGGACCGGAAAGGCGGTGCCGTCCATCCTCGACGGCGTTCGGGTGGAGGCGTACGGCGGCCGGATGCCGCTGAACCAGGTGGCGACCGTGTCCGCTCCCGATCCCGCCCTGTTGGCGGTTCAGCCCTTCGATCCGTCGCTGATCGGTGCGATAGAGAAGGCGGTGCTGTCGGCGGGGCTCGGTCTCAATCCTTCGAACGACGGGACCCTGATCCGGGTGCCGATCCCGCCCCTGAGCGAAGAGCGGCGCCAGGAGTACGCGCGCCTCCTGCACAGGATGGCGGAAGAGGGCCGCGTCTCGGTTCGTCACTCGCGCCAGGCGGCCAACGGCCGGATCAGGCGGATGCTGAAGGAGCACGAGATCGGAAAGGACGAAGCTCGTCGCATGATGGGCGAAATCCAGAAGGCGACGGACGAGCGCGTCCGCCGGATCGACGATCTCCTCGCCGCGAAGGAGAAGGAGGTGATGGCGATCTGACGGGCTCGACAGTCCGGGGGAGAACCCCTCGCGGCGCCCGGTGCCACCAGGCTCATGCCGACTGACGTCCTCGACCGGATCCGGGTCAACTCCCATGTTCCCCGTCATGTGGCGGTCATCATGGACGGCAACGGCCGTTGGGCGAGCCGGAGAGGGTTGCCGAGACACGCGGGGCATTGGGAGGGGATGAAGGCGGTCCGGGAAGCCGTGGAGGCGGCCTGCGCGGCGGGTGTCGAGATCCTCACTCTTTTCGCCTTTTCCACCGAGAACTGGAAGCGTCCCAGAAGCGAAATCGACGCTCTCATGGCGCTTCTGCGGGCGTACGCCGAGAAGGAACGGGAAAGACTGGCCCGGACGGGAGTGGAGGCCAGGGTCCTGGGCGAGGTCGACCGGCTTGACCCCCCGTCGCGGGAGGCTGTCAGGAGGATCGAGGAGAGGACCCGGGGAGGCTCGGTTCTGCGCCTCAACCTCATGGTCTCGTACGGTGCGAGAGAGGAGCTGGTGCGTGCGGCGCGAACGCTGGCGGCGCAGGCCAGAGACGGTAGGCTGGACCCGGAGTCGATCGACGCCCGGACCCTCGAGCGGGCCCTGTTCACCGCCGGTCTCCCCGACCCCGACCTCCTCATACGCACGTCCGGCGAGTTCCGCATCAGCAACTTCATGCTGTGGCAGCTCGCCTACACCGAATTGTACATCGCCTCGGCGTACTGGCCGGACTTCACCAGGGAGGACTTCTACGCGGCGATCCTCGACTACCAGCGGCGGGAGCGGCGTTTCGGCCGCGTCACTGCGGGGTGACGCCCGAGCCCGTGGAAGGACTCCTACCCGCACGCGGGCGGCGATGCACCGGCGCGGCGCCGCAGTGATGTCGGCCGAGCTGAGGGCGCGGACGCTTGTGGCCGCGGCCGGGATACCGCTCGCTCTCCTGCTCGTCCGCCTCGGCGGCTGGTACCTGGTTGGGCTGATGGCGCTGGCGGCCGCCCTCGCCGCCCGCGAGTTCTTCGCTCTCGCCTCGGCCGGGGCCGCACGGCCCCTGCGCCGACTCGGGATCCCGGCCGCTTCGGCGCTCGTGGTGCTCGCCGGCCTCGAACCCGACTTCGCGGTTTGGGGCGGCCGGGCCCTGGCGGCCCTCCTGGTCCTGGGGCTTGCGGCGGCGTGCGCGGCGATCTTCCGGGACGGGACCGGCGGGCGCCCCCTCCCTTCGGTTTCGGCCACGGTCTCGGGGGCGCTCTACACGGGCGGAACCCTCTCGTTCGCGGTGCTGCTGCGAAACCTCCCCGAGACGGAGGGCGCCGTCGGAGCCCACCCGTGGGAGGGCGCTCTTCTGCTTCTCCTGCCGTTGGCGGTGACCTGGGCGGGCGACACGGCGGCCTACTTCGTCGGCCGGAAGCTGGGGAAGAGACGGCTGGCGCCCCGCGTCAGTCCGAACAAGACCGTGGCGGGAGGGGTTGCGGGACTGGCCGGCGCTGCGGCGGCGGGCGCTCTCATGGGCGTCGTCATGCGGGACCTTCCGAACTTCCCGGTGTCGCCGGCGGCCGGCGGCATCGTGGGGCTGGCGCTGGGCGTGGCGGCCCAGCTCGGAGATCTGGCGGAATCGGCGCTCAAGCGGGAAGCGGGGGTGAAGGACTCGGGAACGCTCCTGCCGGGGCACGGCGGCGCCTTGGACCGGCTCGACGCGCTCCTGTTCGCGGTTCCGCTCGCCTACGCTCTCATCCCGTTCGCCCGGCACCTGCCGTGACGGGCGTGGCGGTGCTCGGAGCGACCGGCTCGGTGGGCCGCTCGACCCTGGCGGTCATCCGGAGGCACCGGAAGCGCTTTCGCGTGGTCGCCATGTCGGCCCGCCGCTCCGTCGGCGCGTTGGAACGGCTCGCCGCCGAGTTCGGGACCGGGGATATCGCCGTGGCCGATGCCGCCGCCCTGGCGGATCGCCCCGATCTGAGTTCCGCCGGCTGGCGGAGCGGTCCCGCCGGCGTGGCCGAGCTCGGGCGTCTCCCCGGCGTGGACGTCGTGGTCAACGCGGTGGCCGGAGCGGCCGGACTGCCGCCGACCCTGGCCGCGCTGGAGTCCGGCAAGCGTTGCGCCCTGGCCAACAAGGAGTCGCTGGTCGCCGCCGGAGAGCTGGTGCTGGCGGCGGCGAGGCGCGGAGGGGGAGAGCTGGTGCCGGTCGACAGCGAACATTCGGCCATTCTGCAGTGCATGGCGGGCTCTCGCCCGGACGAGGTTCACCGCCTGGTCCTGACCGCGAGCGGCGGCCCCTTTCGCGAAGCGAGCGCCGAGGCGATGGAACGCGCCGACGCCGCGACGGCGCTGAGGCACCCCACCTGGGAGATGGGGGCGAAGATCACGATCGATTCGGCCACGCTGGCCAACAAGGCGCTGGAGGTGATCGAGGCGCACTTCCTGTACGGACTTCCCTACGAGCGCATCGACGTGGTGGTGCATCCCACCTCGATCGTGCACTCCTTCGTCGAGTTCGTCGACGGCTCCGTCATCTCGCAGATGGGCGTGCCCAACATGGAGCTTCCCGTCCTGCACGCGCTCACCTGGCCCCGCCGTCCTCCGGATCCCGTGCTGCGCAACTTCGATCCGGTGGCGCTCTCGCCCCTCGTCTTCGAACCGGTGGACGAAACGCGCTTCCCCCTCTTTCGCCTCGGCGTGAACGCCGGCCGCGCCGGCGGCGCGGCGCCCGCGGTCTTCAACGCGGCGAACGAGGTGGCGGTCGATTCCTTTCTGAAGGGAGAGGTTACCTTCACTGGTATGGCCGAAGTCGTGGCGGCCACCCTCGAGGTGCTCGACGGACGCACCGCGAGCGATCTGCGGGAAGTTCTGCGGGTGGACGGCGCCGCCAGGCGCAGGGCGTCCGCCGAAGTGAAAAGGATCCGCGCATGACAGTATCCATCCTGGCCACCCTCGTCCTGCTCGGCGTACTGATCTTCGTCCACGAACTGGGCCACTTCTGGGCGGCCAAGTCGGTTGGAATCGGTGTGGAGCGCTTCTCCATCGGGCTCGGTCCGCGCGTCTGGGGATACACCCGCGGGGAGACCGAGTACGTCCTTTCCGCCATCCCCCTTGGCGGGTACGTGAAGATGCGGGGGATGGCGGACGAGGTCATGGAGCACCTGGAGGGGGGAGAGGGAGAGACGCCGCGACGGCTCCGCGCCTCGGATTTCGACGCGCAGTCCCTCCCGGCGCGGGCGTTCGTGATCTCGGCGGGCGTCGCGATGAACATGCTCTTCGCATTCATCCTCTACACGACGGTGGCCGGCGTCTGGGGAGTGCAGGAGCTGGCGACCACCCGGGTCATGGACGTCGACGAGAGCTCCCTTCCCGCGGGAGCGGAGGCGCTGGCGGGGGTCGCGCCCGGAGCGGAGGTTGCGCGCGTGGGCGCGGTGGCGCCGGACTCGTGGGGAGATGTCCAGCGCGCCCTCGCCGAGGGCCCCCCGGGACCGCTCGAAGTCGTCACCGAGTCGCCTTCGGCCGTCTTCGAGATCGTCGTTCCAGGCGACGAGGGCCAACGCCGGGCCCTGGCGACGGCGCTGCAATACTGGATCGATCCCGTCGTGGGGGACCTCGAGCCGGGCGGGCCGGCCGCCGGTTCGTCGATCAAGCGCGGGGACCGGATCACGAGCGTGGCCGGAGTGCCCGTGCAAAGCTGGACCGACATGACCCGGGAGATCGGGGCGCGGCCCGGCGAGGCCGTGGAGATCGGCCTGCTGAGGGAAGGCGCCGCTCTCACCCGCATCGTCGAGCTGGACGACGTCGAAGCCGGCGGAACGGGCGAGCGGATCGGACGCCTGGGCATCTTCCAGCCCCGGCCGGACACCCGCACCGTCACGGTCGGGTTCTTCGCGGCGGTGTCCATGGGGATCGCGCAGACCGTCCGGGTGACCAGCCGGATCCTCGGTTTCCTGAAGGATCTCGTCACCCTGGACGTCTCGCCGAGGTCGGTCGGCTCGCTCGGCACCATCGCGGCGGCCACGGGCGAGGCCGCCTCGGAAGGGGTCCCGGCCTACCTAACCTTCATGGCGCTCTTCAGCATCAACCTGGCCATTCTGAACATGCTCCCCATACCGGTCCTCGACGGGGGCCACATGGTCTTCCTCGGGATCGAGCTGGTGCGCGGCCGGAAGCCGACGGTGAAGCAGCGGCTTCGCTGGAGCCGGGCGGGCTTGGTGGCGCTGATCGTGATCATGGCGTGGGCGCTCGGGAACGACGTGCTTCGGTTTCTGGGGTTGTAGCGGTTCGCTCAGAAGAGGGACAGCTGCCTGGGCCCGGCCCGCTCGCGGAGTCGAACTAGGTCCATGAGAGGCGTGGGGCGGTCCGGCCGGGCCACCTTCACCAGCCCGGCGAACCCGGCGCGAGCGAGCGCCCGCTCCATCGCTCTTCTCGCCAGTTCCGGGTTGTTCGACTCCTCGGAAAGGTGGGCGAGCACCACCAGCACCAGCCTCGGACTCAGCAGCTCCGCGGCGAGACCGGCGGCGGCCCGGTTGGAGAGGTGACCGTGACTCGAGGCGATCCGCGCCTTGACCGCGGCGGGGTAGGCGGCCGACCAGAGGAGCGATTCGTCGTGGTTCGACTCGACGATCAGCGCGTCGCACTCCCTGAGCGCGTGTTTCACCTGGACGGTGGGACGCCCAAGGTCGGTGGCGATCCCGAGGCGGAGGCCGGTGGCGGGTTCGCGGACCGCCACGGCCACGGGATCGGCCGCGTCGTGGACGGTGACGAAGGGGTCGACGCGGAGGTCGTCCACCTCGACCGGGTATCCGGGACGGTAGGTGCGGACTTCTTCGCCGCCCCTCAGCAGCCCGCGGCAGGCGGCGAGCGTTCCTTCGGTCACGAACAGCGGAGTGCCGTGCGCACGTGCGAAGACGCCCGCGCCCCGCGCATGGTCCCCGTGCTCGTGCGTCAGGAGGATGGCGGTGACCTCCTCCGGCTCCACGCCGATGGCGGCCAGCCGGCTTGCAAGCTCGCGGCCGCTGAACCCCGCGTCGACGAGCAGGCGGGTGACTCCCGCGGCGACCAGGGTGGCGTTGCCGCGGCTCCCGCTGCCGAGCACGGAGAACCGCACCGGTCAGGTCGGCGCCCCGCCGGATCTGAGCGCCGCCGTGTCCGCGAAGGCCCTTCGGTAGAGGCGGCGCATGCCCGCCGTCAAGTCCACTCCCCGGCGGGCCATCACGCGGGCCGCCGTTTCCAGGAATCGGCCGATGTCGTACTCGGCAAGTCCCCGCCGGCCGCCCCACGAGAACGGCGGAACGTCGCCGGGCGCCATCCCTCCGCCGAAGAGGCTCGAACCCGCGCCGACGACCGCGCCCGTGTTCAGGAGCGTGCCGATACCGGTGCGGACGTGGTCCCCCAGCAGACAGCCGGCCTTGGTCAATCCGGTCCCGGTCTCCCGGCCGCCGGCCCGGGCGCGCACGGGACCGTAGGTGTTCTTCAGGTCGGAGTTGGCGGTCATCGCCCCCAGGTTCACCCAGCGCCCCAACACCGAGTGGCCGAGGAAGCCGTCGTGGGCCTTGTTCGCGAAGCCCGCGAGGACGGAGGACTCGACCTCCCCCCTTACCTTGCAGGCGGGCCCGACGCTCACGTCCTCCAGCGCGCCGCCCAGAACGACGGATCCCGGGCCCACGTACGCCGGCCCCGCGATGCGGCAGGGGGCCCGCACGCGTGCGCCCGCCGCAAGGATCACGGGTCCGTTCGTCGTGTCGAACACCACTCCCGGCTCGACCGTCGCGCCCTCGCCCACGGCGATCCGGCCCGTCCCGACGCGGTGCGCTCCGCGGGGCGGCTCGTCGCCGGGCAGGTCCCGGGCGTCCGCGCGGATGCGATCGCCGTTCGCCGACATCAGCCGCCACGGCGACTCGAGGAGCATCCCCTCGACGGCGGCTCGCGGCCAGCGCGGCCAGCGTCCCGAGAGCAGGGACGGCGGCAGCGCGGCGCCGTGCGGGATCCACGCCCCCACCGGCGAGGATTCGCAGGTCAGGACGGTGGGCGCGGCGAACCCGCCGCCGCCGTCGCACGCGAACCTGCCGCTGACCAGCAGCCTGTCGCCCTCCGTTCCGATCGCTTCCGGCGCGACGCAAGGAGGCGCGCCCGGCTCCTCGAAGCCGAGCAGCGCCTCTCCCGCCAGGTGGCCTTCGCAAGTCAGTCCCCACGCCCGTTCGGCGCGCGCGCGAAGCGTCAGGGTCCCGAAGAGCAGCTCCCCGGCCGGGCGCGTCAGCGAGAACGGAAGCCAGTCCCGGGCCACCGGGTCGTCGAAGAGGAAGAGGCGGGCGGCCATCACCTGTCGTCCGCGCCGGCGTCCCGGCCGGCATCCTGTCTCAGCAGGCGTTCGGGCAGCTCCCGCAGGTAACGCTTGAGGCGCGGCGACTCGGAGCGGGGCATGACCAGGGTCACGTCGCCGGTCCGGACGACGAGGAGGTCGTCCACGCCGAAGAGGGCGAGACGACCGGCGCCGGCGATCGCGACGTTGCCGGAGGCGCCGGACAGGTGAACCTCCCCGTCGCACACGTTGCCGCGTTCGTCGGCGGGCCGGTTGCGGGCGAACGATTCCCAGCTCCCGACGTCGTCCCAGCGAAAGGTGGCTTCGACGCAGGCCACCCGGGCGCTTCGCTCCAGAACCGCCTCGTCCACGCTGATCCTCGGGACCTCGTCGAAGAACGCCGCGGAATCGCCCCGCTCCAGGCGGGGCAGGGCCCGGGCGATCCCGGGCGCGCAACTCTCCAACTCGGCGAGGAAGGTGCGCGCCGGCCATACGAAGATGCCCGAATTCCAGCGGTAGCCTTCGCTTACGTAACGTGCGGCGGCGGCAGACCCCGGCTTCTCTACGAAGGCGTCGACCCGGTATGCGCGGTGTCCGTCCGGCGCGCGCAGGGGGGTCCCCGGGCGGATGTAGCCGTATCCGGTCTCGGGCCGGTCGGGCGGAACCCCAATTGTGATCAGGAGCCGCTCGCGGCGTGCGATCTCGGCCGCGGCGCGAAGCGCCTCGCGGAACGGCCTCACGGGGTCGATCAGGTGGTCGGAGTGGAGGGAGATCATGACCGCGCCGGGATCGCGCCGAACCGCCTCCAGGGCGGCGCGCGCGAGGACGGGGCCCGTGCCCCTGGCACGGCTCTCCACCAGGAACGCCTCCCCGCCGAGGCCGGTCGCGGCCCGGATCGGAGCCACGAGTTCCTCTCCGGCGAGAATCCGCAGCCGCCCGGGAGCGACGAACCCGCGCACGCGTTCCACCGTATCGACGATCAGCGGCCGGGAACTCGCCAGGGGAAGAAGCTGCTTCGGCCGGTCGGGCGTGCTCAGAGGCCAGAACCGGTGCCCGGCGCCGCCCGCGAGGACGGTCACCCAGACCGAGGGATCCGGAGTCACGACCGGCGGCCGGCGGCCCGGGAAGGGAATCCCGCCGACATTGCCGCGAAAGAAAGCCGGACGGCGCGGGCAATCCCGGTCCCGCGGGGCGGCGAGACCGGGCGACGAGGAATCAGGACGGTGTTGGAGCGGGCCCGCGTCGCCGCACCCGGCCGTTCAGGTGTAATGCTGACATTACAATGTGTCATGTGCAGTTTACATTTCTGATCCGAATGGCGTAGCTGCGCGGTTGCCCAGGGGCAAAACGGGCGCTGGCGTTCTCGCTTGTCGCGCTTCGCCGCCATCGCTGCCCGGGCGGGTCCCGTCCACGGACTGCTAGCCGAAAGCGCGGACGAAGTCAAGCGGCCGACGCCGGGCGCCAAGCGTTGACGGTAGCGATCCGGGAGGGCTAAATTGAGTCATGAAAATACGCAACCAGCAGCCCGCGGATAAGGCGGAGCGGTCCAACGCGGATGCATCGCCGGTCGAATGCCGCGGGGGTATTGTCCACGGGTTGCGAGCCTTGGCGATCGTCGCTTCCGTGGTCGCTCCGGCTTGCGGAGACGATCCGTTCACCGTCACGTGGACCGAGAACCCGGACACCGTGCAGCTGTACGCCATTTCGCGGCCCGAACTCAACTTGTTCTCGGCCTTCGACTTCTACACTCGAATTCCCAAGCGGCTCGAATCCGCGAGCACGGGAGACCTGTGGGATCTAGTGACCGACGTCCGGGACGGGCAGTTCGTCTGGCTGCCGGCCGGCGCGTTGGGCATCACCTCCGAAGCCGCGGTCGCGACCGTCGAGGGCGAGACCTTCGAGTCGGCCGCCCGGGCACCTTCCGACACGGCCCGCTACGTCGATGACGAGCCCGTCCCGGTCCGGACCGACCGGATCTACGTGATCCGCACGCGGAGAGTGCGGGGCAGCTTCTCGACTTGCAACCACTACGGGAAGATCGAGGCGCTGGAAACGGACCCCGTCGCCGGAACGATCCGGTTCCGGTTCGATGTGAACCGCGTCTGCAACGACCTCGCCCTGATTCCCCCGGACTAGCCGCGACCCCGTGATCCGGTAATGCTGGACATCGGGATCTTGCGCCGCGATCCGGCCGGCGCGGCGGCCGCGCTGGAGCGGCGGGGCTTGGACGGAGCGTCGGCGACGGTCGCGGCGATCGTCGAACGCGACCGGGAACGGCGCGCGGCGCTGGGGCGGGCCAACGAGCTCAGGGCGCTGCGGAACCGGGTTTCCAGGGAAATCGGCGAGGCGAAGCGCCGGGGCGGCGACGCGGCGGCGGAGGTCGCGCGGATGAGGGAAGTCGGCGGCGAAATCGCGGAGCTGGACGCCGTGGTCGCGGCCGCGGACGCATGGATCGCGCGGAAGCTCGCCGTAGTCCCCAATCTTCCCGGCCCCGGGGTTCCGGGGGGTGGCGAGGAGTCGAACGTCATCGTGCGCAGCCGGGGGACGGCACCCGTCTTCCCCTTCGAGCCGCGCCCCCACTGGGAGCTGGGCAAGGCTCTCGGAATCCTCGATCTCGAGGCCGGCGCGCGGGTGTCGGGTTCGGGCTTCTTCGTGCTGAAGGGCCGGGGCGCCGCGCTGCAGCGGGGGCTGATCGACTGGATGATCGATCTTCACTCAACCGATCACGGCTATGACGAATTGCGGGTTCCCTATCTCGTGCGGGAGGAGGCGATGGCGGGGACCGGGCAACTGCCCAAGTTCGCCGAGGAATCCTATGTGACCCGGCGCGACGGGCTGTGGCTGATTCCGACGGCCGAAGTGCCGGTGACCAACGTCCACCGGGGCGAGATCCTCCGCGGGGACACGCTGCCCCGCAAGTACGTGGCCTATTCGCCGTGCTTCAGAAGGGAGGCGGGGGCGGCGGGGAAGGACACCCGGGGGATGCTGCGGGTGCATCAGTTCGACAAGGTGGAGCTGGTGCGCTTCGAACGCCCCGAGACCGCTCCGGCGGCGCTGGAGGAACTGACGGGCGAGGCGGCCCGGGTCCTCGAGCTGCTGGGTCTGACCTACCGCGTCGTCCTGCTGGCGGCCGAGGACCTCGGGTTTTCGGCCTCGCTCACCTACGACATCGAGGTGTGGGCTCCCGGGGTCGGGAAGTGGCTCGAGGTGTCGAGCTGCTCGACTTTCGCCGACTATCAGGCCCGCCGGGCCAACATCCGGTTCCGCAGGTCCCGGGGCTCGGGAACGGAGTTCGTCCATACCCTCAACGGTTCGGCGCTGGCGCTTCCGAGGCTCATGGTCGCGCTCCTGGAGACCTTCCAGCGGCCGGACGGCTCGGTTCGGCTTCCCTCCGCGCTCGGCGCGGTGCTGGGATTCGGCGAAATCGGACCGGGGCCGTGAGCCGCCGGAGAGGACGCCGGCCGGCCCCGCCGGCGGCGAGGAGATGAGGAGGCGCGAGGGAAGGGGCGCCGCCGCCCACGGCGCGGAATCGCGCACGGCGCCCGTCGCCCTGGCCGTCGTCTTCCTGGCGCTGCTCGTCTGGTACATGGTGTACACCGGCCAGATCGTGCGCTCCCGCCAGGCCGACGCCGAGACCTTTACGCGCATCTACGCGGAAGTGCTGGAAGGTCTGACGAGCCAGGAGCCCGGGGCGGGGTTCGCCGCGCTGGCCAACCTGCAAAAGGAGCTGGTGGAGCTCGGCGTGCCCTTCGTCGTCACCTCGGAACCCGGACGCCGCTACAACACCCACGCCAACCTCCCCTTCGAGGTTTCGAACCCGCCAACCGCCGGCGACGTGGAGCGCATTCTGCGGTACGCGGACGAACTCGACATGCGCAACGAGCCCGAGGGCGACCCCAACAGCCAGCTGGTCCACTATGGAATCACCCCGGAGGCGGCGAGGCTGGAGTGGATGCCGCTGCTGTGGGCGACGGGCCTGGTGCTGACCGTTCTGCTCGCGGTCACCGTCTTTCGCTACCAGAGACGCAGCGTCGCGGAACGGGCATGGACGGCGATGGCCCGCGAGCTGGCCCATCAGCTCGGCACCCCCATCAGCTCGCTGCAGGGATGGGTGGAGGTGCTCGGGCTGTCGCGCGAGGAACGTCCGGCGGACATGCGCCAAGTGGAGGTTGCGGCCGCCATCGGCGAGGACTTGGTCCGCCTGGAACGGGTGAGCCGGCGCTTCGAGCTGATAGGACGGGACCCGGAGCTCGAGCGCGTCTCGCTCAAGAGCGTCATCGCCGAGCTCCGGGACTACCTGGAGGCCAGACTTCCGCGCCTCGGCCCCGGAGTGGCCCTGCACGTGGACGTTCCGGACGACCTTCCCGACGTGCGGGGTCACGAGGTCCTCCTCGCGTGGGCGCTCGAGAACGTGGTGAAGAACGCGCTGGACGCGGTGGCGGGCACCGGCGGATCCATCACTATCTCCGCGCGGGCCGGCGAGCCGGGGTGGGTGGTGCTGAGGATCCGCGACACGGGGCCCGGCGTCCCCTACGATCTCCGCGACCGCGTCTTCGACCCGGGCGTTACCACCAAGTCGGGCGGCTGGGGCGTCGGACTTACTCTGACCCGCCGCATCGTGGAGGGGGTTCACCGGGGGAGGATCGAACTGCTGGAGCGGGGAGGAAGGGGCGTTGCGTTCCAGGCCCGGCTACCGCGGGCGACGGAGTCCTAACAGCCCGTGGACAAAATCCCCCCGGCATTCGAACGGCGATGCATCCGCGCTGGCCGCTTCGCTTTGTCCACGGACTGCTGAGGAACTTTGCTGGAAGAGCTCAACCCCGAGCAGCGTCTGGCGGTCGAGCACTTGGAGGGTCCCTGCCTCGTGCTCGCGGGGGCGGGATCGGGCAAGACGCGGGTGCTCACGACCCGGGTCTGCCATCTCATCCTGGAGCACGGCGTCGCTGCGGACCGGATCCTGGCCGTCACCTTCACCAACAAGGCCGCGCGGGAGATGCGCGACCGCGTCGCCGCCATGCTGGGGGGCCTGCCGCGCGGCATCCGGATCAGCACCTTTCACGCGATGGGCGCCAGCCTCCTCCGGCGTCACGCTCCCATGCGCGGCCGGTCCCGGGCCTTCGCGATCCGCGACGCCGACCAGTCGCTCCGCGAAGTCAGGAAGGCGCAGAAGAGCGTCGGCGTGGACCCGTTGCAGTGCTCGCCGCGGGCCGTCCGCGACAGCATCTCCGACGCCAAGAACCGCCTGGTCGGGGCGGAGGACTTCATCCGGGCGCACCGCGACGGCCGGAACCTCTTCCTGAAGCGGGTCTCGCTCGTCTACCCGGCCTACCAGGAAGCGCTCCGCGGGCAGGACGCGGTGGATTTCGACGACCTGCTGGTCGAACCGGTGCGGCTGTTCGAAGACGACGCGGAACTGCTGCGCCGGTACCGGGAGCGCTTCACCTTCGTCCTCGTCGACGAGTACCAGGACACCAACCGGGCCCAGTTCAGGCTCCTGGAACTGCTGGCGCGGAGCAGCGGGAACCTCATGGCGGTCGGCGACGACGACCAGAGCATCTACGGTTGGCGGGGCGCCGACATCCGCAACATCCTCGACTTCGAGCGGAGCTTCCCCGGGGCCAAGGTGGTGCGGCTGGAACGGAACTACCGGTCCACGCCCGTCATACTCGAAGCCGCCAACGCGGTGATCCGGCAGAACGCCGGCCGCAAGGAGAAGACGATGTGGACCGACCGGGCGGGAGGCCCGCCGGTCACCCTTCTCGAAGCGGAAAACGAAGCCGACGAAGGCCGCTGGATCGTCGCGGAGATCGAGCGCCGGATGCTGGCGCACCCCGAGTACGACCACCGCGACTTCGCGGTGCTCTACCGCACCAACGCCCAGTCGCGGGCGCTCGAAGACCGCTTCCGGCGGCGGGGCCTGCCCTATCAGATCGTGGGCGGAGTCCGCTTCTACGAGCGCCGCGAGATCCAGGACGTGCTGGCCTATCTCCGTCTGGTCGCCAACGCCCGCGACATGGACGCCTTCGACCGGGCGGTGAACTACCCCCGGCGGGGAGTGGGACGCGTCACGCTGGAGCGTCTGGCCAGGTTCGCGCGCGCCGAGGGGATCGGATTGCTGCGGGCGGCGGGGCGGGCGGACCGCGTTCCGGGGCTGACGGCGCCGGCCCGCCGGGGACTCGCGGACTTCGCCGGCCTGATCGCCAGGTACGCGAACCGGACGGCGCACCGCACCGCGGGCGAACTGCTGGAGGAACTCGTCGCGGAACTCGATCTCGCCGCCCGGCTGCGCTCCGAGGGACCGGAAGGCAAGGACCGGGCCGAGAACGTGCTGGAACTGATCGCCGCGGCCCGCGACTTCGAGGCGGAGCGGGTGATCGAGGACGACGAGGACGACCGGGACGCCTTCACCGACCTCGACCTCTTCCTTCAGCACGTGGCCCTGGTCACCGATCTGGACTTCCACGACGCCGGGGCCGACGCGGTGACGCTCATGACGCTGCACGGCGCCAAGGGCCTGGAGTTCCCCGTGGTCCTCATCAGCGGAATGGAGGAAGGCCTCTTTCCGCTCTCGAGGGCCTACGACGAGCCGCGAACCCTGGAGGAGGAGCGCCGGCTCTTCTACGTCGGCGTCACGCGGGCGATGGACAGGCTCTACCTGACCCATGCGCGGCGGCGGCGGCGTGCGGGGGAAACCGCGTACGGGCGGCTCTCCTCGTTCGTCTCCGTGCTCGAAGACCTGGAGAGGGAGACCACCGACCTCGCCGCGGGATCCCGGACCGGCTATTTGCGGACCGTCGACGAGTCCGGGCGGGAGGGGACTTCCGGCCCGCGAACCGCCGGGTCCGTTTCGGTCGACGACGACGCGGGCTTCAACCAGGACCGTCCGCGCTACCTGAAGGGCGAGCGGGTGGTTCACCGGACCTTCGGTTCGGGGACGATCGTCGAACTCTCGGGCTTCGGGCGGGACCTGAGGGTGACGGTGAACTTCGACGAAGCCGGCAGGAAGAAGCTGCTGGTGCGGTACGCGGCGCTGGAACGGGACTACTTCTGACTTGGCGCCGGGCCGGCAAGGCGCGACGAAGGGAGAATAGCAGCGTTATTCGCCCGAGGAGCAACGCAGAGCGCAGCCTTGGAGTGGCAATATGTATAGCAGACATTACATAGGGTAATGCATACTTTACAGCGTGGGCGGGTGAAGCGAAGCGACCGGCGCGGATGCATCGCCGGTCGAATCTCCCATGGCCGCGAGCGGCCACCCCGCGGGGCTGAAACGCGCTGCGCTCGCTGGCATTGTTTCATAGGAATCTCCCATGGCCGCGAGCGGCCACCCCGCGGGGTTGAAACGCGCTGCGCTCGCTGGCATTGTTTCATAGGAATGCCGGGGGATTTTGTCCACGGGCTGCTAGTGTCATGCCACGCGTGATATGTCGTAAGACGGTGTGGCGGGTGCTGATAAGGCGCCGTCAGACCGTGGCGGCGCGTCGGCAGGGTGATCCCGCCGCGGCGCAATGCCGGCTTCGCGGCGGGGATGGAGCGGGTGCTCGACTGACATGACGCCAGGCAGGGAGCGGAGTCAATCGAGCCGAGGCGTCCCAATCGAGCATGCGGCTGTCCCTTGATTTGCCGCGGCGGCGGGCGGGCGGTTTGATCACAGGCCCATCCGAGCATCAGCGTCCCAAATCGTCCGATCACAGGCCGATCCGACTATGGACGGTTTCGGATTCGCGCTCTCGCGACGTCGGGGACCGTTTCCACAATGCCCCCCATGGGCCGCTGCAAGGCCCGGGGGCGCGTCGGTCGGCCTCGTGACCCGTTTGTGTTGCCCCCACCCCCCGTTTTCGCTTCCCGAGCCGTCCCGAGAGGCCGGAATCACCCCCCGTATATTGTAGCGGGCGGGCACGCCGCGCCCTCCGAAAACCTTTGCCACACCTGCATTTCAGGAGACTTCACCAATGTCCGACGACCTCTTCGAACTCGGCGAACGCATCGCCGATCTCGCCGCC
>JAPPNM010000145.1 GCA_028873825.1 Gemmatimonadota bacterium
CCCCGGGGCGGGGGCGAGTCGGCTCCGGGGGGGGGGGTGCGGGGGGGCGCGCCGCCGGGGGGGGGGGGTGGGGCGGGGGGGGGGGGGCCGGGCCGCCGCGCCCCCCGGGGGGGGCCACGCTTCCGGCCGCTCCCTCCCCGTCGTCGACATCTTCGCTGCGCGCCGCGAACGGGCCCGGAAACTGGGCCGCTCGGCGGGGTTCCGGGCCCCGCGTCCGTCGCGGTCGACGAACCGGCTCGACGCCCTCGCGCTGCACCGCGTCTGGGGTCCCCTCGTCTTCGCGGGCGTGGTGACGCTCGTGTTTCAGGCCATCTTCGCCTGGGCGGTGCCGCTCATGGACGGCACCGAGGCCGTCATCGCCGCCTCGGGCGAGGCCCTTGCGGGCGTGCTGCCCGAGAGCTGGTTCCGTTCCATGCTGATCGACGGGGTATGGGCGGGGGTGGGGTCGGTGCTGGTCTTCCTCCCCCAGATCCTGGTCCTCTTCTTCTTCATCGCCGTCCTGGAGGACTCGGGGTACATGGCGCGCGCGGCGGTGATCGCCGACCGCCTCATGCACCGGGTGGGTCTGCAGGGCAAATCCTTCCTCCCGCTTCTGTCCGCCTACGCGTGCGCGATCCCCGCGATCATGTCGGCGCGCACGGTGGAGGACGAGCGGGACCGCATCGCCACCGTCTTCATCGCGCCGTTCATGACCTGTTCGGCCCGGCTTCCCGTGTATGCGCTGCTCATCGCGGCCTTCGTTCCCGCCGGGCCGCTTCTGGGACCGTTCCTGGGACGGCAGGCGGCCGTGCTCATCGGCCTCTACGCGCTCGGTCTGGTGGCCGCGATCGGGACGGCGGCGCTGCTGAAGCGCACCTTACTGCGGGGCCGGGCGCTTCCGTTCGTGATGGAGCTTCCCCCCTATCGGTGGCCGAGCGCCCGGTCGATCGGCGTGCGCCTCCTGGACCGCACCAAGATCTTCGTCAGGCGCGCCGGGAAGATCATCCTGGCCGTGACCGTGGTGCTCTGGGCGCTGGCACAGTTCCCCCGCATGCCGGGTGGCGGAGCCCCGGAGATCGGGGACAGCGCGCTCGGCCGCATCGGCCAGGTCGTCGAGCCGGCGATCGAGCCGCTCGGCTTCGACTGGCGCATCGGGATCGGTCTCGTCACCTCGCTGGCCGCGCGGGAGGTGATCGTGGGGACGCTGGGCACCATCTACGGGGTGGAGGCGCAGGACGGCGAGGACCTCGAGCTGCGCGCGGCCCTGCGGCGGGATCTCGACTTCGGGGCCGCGGTGGCGCTGCTCGTCTTCTTCGTCTTCGCGCTCCAGTGCATGTCGACGGTGGCCGTGATGAGGCGCGAGACGGGGGGATGGCGGTGGCCGGCCCTGCAGTTCGGCTACATGCTGGCCCTGGCCTACGCGGGCGCGTGGGCCGCCAACGCGCTCCTGTGACGGGTCCGGGCGGGTCCGTTCGCGGGCTGCCGGGGGCGGTCGCGGTCCGCCTGTCTTTCGCGGCCCTCGCCGTCCTGGCGGGCTGCACGGCCGACCGGCGGGCGGAGCCGGCGACCGACGCCGTCGTGGACGACCTGGGGCGCCGGCACGACGTCGCCGAACCGCGCACCCGCATCGTCTCGCTCATCCCCGCCGCCACCGAAACGCTCGTGGCGATCGGAGCGGCGGACCGCCTGGTGGCGCGCACCCGCTACGACGAGGCGCCCGAAGTCGCGGAGCTGCCGTCGGTGGGCGGGGGCATCGACCCGAGCCTCGAGTTCCTTGCGGCGCTGGCCCCCGGACTCGTCGTCCTTTGGGCGTCCGGCGCCGGCGGGGCGCGGCTCGAGGACCGCCTGGACGAGCTGGGCGTGGACGGGTACGGAGCGGCGCTCGAGACGGTGGACGACTTTCGCAGGCACGCCCGCAACCTGGGACGGCTGGTCGGTCTCGCGGAGCGGGCGGACTCCCTGATCGCGCGGGTCGAAGGCGAGCTCGCGGCGGCGGCCGCGTCGTGGGCGGGCAGGGATCCCGCGAGGGTCTTCTACGTAGTGCAGCCCGATCCGCCCATGACCGCGGGACCGGGCACGTTCCTGGACTCGGTGCTGGCCGCCGCCGGTGCGGTGAACGCCTTCGCTGACGTTAGGGGGAACTGGCCCTTGGTGAGCATGGAGGAGGTGGTGCGGAGGGATCCGGACTACGTGATAGTGCCGGTCCCGGGCTTCGGTACGCCCGCGTCTCCGCCGGGCCGCCGCGACCCGGCGGCGGCCCGGCTGGCGGCGCGGGCGGGCTGGTCGTCGGTCCCGGCGGTCTCGGCGGGCAGGGTGATCTCGGTCGACGCCGCGCTCTTCGGCCGCCCGGGGCCGCGGATGGGCACAGCGGCGCTGTACCTGGCCTCCAGACTCCGTTGACCGCCCCGCGCGTTCGTTCGCTCGCCGCCGCTGCCCTGGCAGCCCGCGGACCGCGGGGCTTTATCCACGGACTGCTCGCCGCGGCCGCCGCCGGCTGCGACTCCGGCCCTGACGCCGTCCATCTCGGCACTGCGCACCAAGCGGGTCCAGTGGCGTACGGCGACCCGCCCGGCGGCGTCTCGCCCGACGGCCGCCACCTCGCCTTCGCCCGGGGGCGGGAGCTGCTGGTTCGGCGCCTCGACGGAGGAGAGGTGCGGAGTCTGGGCATGGCCCCCGGCAGGATCGGGCATGTCGCATGGCACCCGGCCGGCGACCGGTTGCTGGTTCACGAACGGACCTTCGACCGTCGTCGGCGGGGGTGGTTCGTGTACGACCTCGAGACCGGGGCCAAGCGTACGATGTGGGGCGGACGCTACTCCCCGGATCTTCCTTCCCGTTCCGTCCTGCTGGAGCTGAACTGGGCGCCCGACGGCGAATCGGTGGTCGGCGTCGTGCGGCGCGGGCGGTCCTCCCGGGTTTGGCGCATCGCCGCCGACGGCGCCGCCGGCGAAGTCGTCGGCGAGGGCGGGCGCCTCCGTTTCCCCGTGGTGTCCCCCGCCGGCCAGGTCGCCTGCGTCGAGCGGTACGGGGGCGTGCGGCACCTTCGCCTTCCGTGCGCGGACCCTCCGGTGGAATGGCTTGAGGGCCATGAGCCGTACGGGCGCGTGGCCTTCTCCGTCGGCGGCGCCGAGATCCACTACGCCGCTCCGCGCGCCGACGGCGTCCTCGAGCTGTGGTCCAGGCCGGTCGGGGGCGGCGAGGCCACGCTGCTCGCCGGCGGGGAGGAGGACGCGTACGGACCCGCCGCGACCGCCGACGGCGGCATCGTCTATCGCAGCCGGCGCCACACGGTCTCCATTTCGGCCATCCCGGCGGAGGGCGGCCGGGTGAGGCGCCTGACCGGATTCCGGTCCGGGAACCCGGCCTGGAACCCGGCCGGCACCGAGCTGTCGTTCACCTTCGGCCGCCGGCGCGTCGCCGACGACGACGCGGAGCATCCCGGCAGCGGCCGGCGCATCGGCGTCGCGAAGGCGCCCTCCTTCCTCCCGAAGAGCGCTCCGGACCGGGTCGTCCGCCGTTCCCATTCCGGGGACCGGGGGACGCACTGGTCGCCCAACGGCCGCTGGATCGCCTACCACGGCCGCATGGACGGCACCGACGACATCTACCTGGTGCCGGCCGCCGGCCTCTCCGGTCCGCGCCGCATCTCCGCGGCCGGCCGGGAGACGGGTTCGCCGCGCTGGTCGCCCGACGGCCGCTGGATCGTCTTTCCCGGCTACTCCCGCGACGCTGCCGGGCCGCGCAGGAGCTCCCTGTACGTCATACCCGTGGACCAGGAGACCGGCGAGACGCTGCCCCCAAGGACCGTCGCGCTGGGCGACTTCCGCCGCGACGCGCTCCAGGCCGGGTGGACGCCCGACTCGGAGCGGCTGGTCTTCGAGGCGGCCGCGGGGGCGGGCAGGAAGGCGTTGTACACCGTTCCCCGCGAAGGCGGAACGCCCCAACTCGTCCACGAATGGGCCTCGGACCAGATGCACTCCGGAATCTCGGTGTCGCCGGACGGGGCGTGGGTCGCCTACATCGCGCCGGACGGCGCGGGGTTCTTCCAGGTGTACCGGGTCCCGCTGAACGGGGGAGAGGCGGAGCAGCTCACGGTCGATCCGACGCGGAAGACGCAGCCCGCCTACGATCCCGCGGGCAAATGGCTGGCGTATGCGGTGTTCAGCTACGAGGTGCGGTTCCGGCGGCTGCCGTGAGCATCCCGGTCCGCGGGCCGCCGCCGCACCTTCCCCATGACCTCCACCTCGACCTTCACGCCCTCGTGCGAGCTGGGCACCTTCGCGCGCAACCGCGCGTCCTCCCGCTCAAGGTACACCTTCACGCACGATTTCCCGTCCTTGAGACCGATGGCGGTTCCGGCCACGCCGTCCATGCCGATCACCGCACGGGTGACCTCCGCGCACGCCCTCTCCGTCCGGTCCCTCACGGCGTCAGCTCCCGTCGATCGCGACATCGAAGCGCCGCAGGACGAGGTCGATGGGATTCGCCAGCGTGCTGGTCCGGCTGCCCGCGAAGAGCAGACCGACCGGGCGGCGCGCCGTCGGGCCGCTTCCGCCCGAGACGACCAGCGAGCCCGAATCGCCCGGGCCCGAGAAGTCGTCGGCCGAGATGACGATCTGCCCGGCGAAGCGGGCGGTGCCGTCGCGGAAGCCGACGTTGACGGTGGCGTTGACGCCGGTGATCCGGCCGGCGGTGGGCCCGGTGGTGCGCCCGTACTTCTGGACCGGCATGCCGAGGCGCGCCGCCGCCGTCTCGCTTCGCGGCGTGCCGTAGCCGTTCGAGGGCGTGGCGTTGCCGAGCTGGTCGGTGGTGGTGGCGGCGATCGCCGCGTCGATGCGGTTTTCGGGGCAGGCGGGGAAGGGGGAGCAGAACCGGATGGGCTCGAAGTCGTGCAGGGTGCCGATCGCGTCGTCGGGGTTGACGCCCCCGTCGACGGTCCCGGGTTGCAGGATGCGGTCGCCGGGCTTGGCCGCGTTGCGGTTGGCGTATACGTGGTTGTTGCTGAGGGCGAAGACGTCGTCGCCGGAGACGACCCGCGCGGCGATCGTGCCGGCGGTGACGTCCACCTGGCCGGTGGAGACGCCGATGGGCACGGGGCGCGGAAAGAGCCGCTTGGGGTCGGTGTCGTTGCTCGCCGCCGCCGGGGGCGCGGTCCCTCCGGCGTCTCCCAGCGCGCGGAAGGCGCCGGTGACCTCGGTCAGGTACGAATGCCCGCCGAGGGTGGCCGGCAGCCCCGGGACGCCGGCGCGGACCAGGTACACCCTGACCGCGGGCCGTCCGTCCGGGCCCGTCGTCACGGCGGTGCCCGCAACCCCGGGAATGCTCAGCAGATCCGGGCCGTGCCGCTCCTGGACCGCGATCGCCGCCGCGAAGTCCCCGCGCGCGAAGGCGAGAGGGTCCGGCGCGTCCGCGGCCGGATCGCCGGCGGGCCGGAAGAGGACGACGTCGAGCGCCGCGGCGGCTGCCAGGGCGGCGAATCGGGCGAGCGGCCTGTCGGTCATGTGCGTGATCCCGGTTGCTGCGGAGCGCTTGTCGTCCGTTCGGTACTCGCCCCGGCGGCGTGAAGGTTTCCGTTCCGGAACATAGCAGCCCTCGAGTGAAATCCCCGACTCCCTCTCACGACCCCTCCCGGAAGAGCTCCCCCTGGTGCTCGCCGGCCAGGGGAGGGAAACGGCGCAGCGCGGCCCGCCGCCCGTCCCAGCGGACCGGCATGGGGATGTCCACGTAGTCCCCGATCGTCGGGTGCGCGCACCGCCGCAGCATCCCGGTGGCCGCCGTCTGCGGATCGGCCAGCGCCGAGGCCACGGTGTGGACGGGGGCGGCGGGGACCCGGTGCCGGCGCAGCAACCGCAGCAGCGCCTCGGTGGACAGGCGCCGCGTCCGCTCCGATATCGCCTTTGCCAGCCGCTCGCGGCCGGCCACCCGCGCCGCGTTCGACCGGTAGTCGGGAAGGGAGGCCAGCTCGAGGTCGAGGGCGTCGCACAGGCGGCGAAAGATGTCGTCGTTGGCGGCGGCGATCATGACGCTTCCGTCGGTACAGGCGAAGGCCTGGTAGGGGGCGATCATCGCGAGCGCCGTGCCCATGCGTTCGGGGGGGACGCCGGTTGCGAGGTAGCTGGTGAGATGGTAGGACATCCACGCCAGCGAGGTGTCCAGAAGGGAGGCGGTGACGTGGCATCCGCGTCCGGACCTCTCCCTTTCCGCGAGGGCTCCCAAGACCGCGATCGCCGTCCACATCCCCGTTCCCATGTCCACGATCGAGGTGCCGCTCCGCGCCGGACTCCCGCCCGGGTCGCCGGTCACCGACATGAGTCCCGAGCGCGCCTGCATGAGGGGGTCGTATCCCGGGTCGTCCCTGAGCGGGCCTTCCGGGCCGTGCGAGGTGACCGAGACGTAGATGACCGCGGGGTTGGCCGCGCGCACGTCCTCGTACCCGATGCCCAGCCGTTCGGCCGCCCCCCGCCGCAGCGCATGCAGAACCACGTCCGACCGGGCCGCCAGCTCCAGCGCCCGAGCGGCGCCGCCCTCCGTCTTCAGGTCCAGGACGACGCTGCGCTTGTTGCGGTTCGCGACCTGGAAGAGGTGGCTCTGACCCCCGATGAACGGAGGTCCCCACCGTCTGGCCGGGTCGCCTCCCGGCGGCTCCACCTTGACCACGTCGGCGCCCAGGTCTCCCAGAATCTGCGCCGCGAACGGCCCGGCGAGGTTCTGGGAGAAGTCGGTCGCGCGCACCCCCGCCAGGGGCGTGATGGCGTCCCGCTCTCCGTAGTTCCCGGGCCCGGCGGCGCCGCTCCCGGAATCCCGCGGCCGCGGCTCGTCCGCGGGCGGCGAATCGTGTGTGGCGTGGAGCACGACGAATCCCCGTCCCTTGCCTGCGTGTGTGAGGAGTCACTTCATTTCATCGGAGGCGCGCGGACGGACCCGCGCGAGCGCCGCCAGCGGCGAGACGCCGGGCCGGCGAGGACCGCGGCCCCGACGAAACGGTACCGTGGAAGATATGGAGACGATCCGAATCCCGAACAGCGCGACGTACTCTCCCGTCTCGCTCACCGACCTGATGTTCGCGGCGCCGCTTGCGTCCCGTCTCCTCGTGGGCGCCACGCTGCCGGGCCGCCTCGTACAGGCCGCTGCTGCGGGAGTCTACGCCGGCAGCGCGATCGGCGACTGGGCCAGCCGGCGGGGAGTGAGGAAGATCGACTTCCTGGCCACCTTCGGCGCCGACGTGAAGCATCTGGACGAGATGCCCGCGGCGCGGCGGGAGGAGGACGTGCTCCGCTTCTCCGAGGAGCTCATGAGGATCCACCGGCCCGTCGGGCGCCGGCGCGCGGTGCTCGCGGGCGACGTGAACGAACGTCTTACCTCGTACATCGCCGGGATCACGGGGCAGCGCGTGGAGACCAGCAGCTCCGTCCGCGAGATGACGCTGGCCGGTCTGGTCATGCCCCTCGCCTCCGCGAGCTGCGACATCCTCTCGGGGGACATCGCGGTATTCCGCAGCACGGGCGTCTTCGAACCCCACGTTCTGGCGCACGAGTTCTGCCACCGCAAGGGCTACTTCATGGAGCTGGAGGCGCAGGCGCTCGCGTACCTGGCGCTGTCGCGCTCCCGGGATCGGCGGCTTCGCCAGTCGGCGCTCGCGGAGCGCGTGTACCGCAACCTCCGGGTGCTGGACGGCGACGACCCCGCCCGCTACGGCGAGCTGCTGGACGACACGCCTCTCTCGGGTTCGGTCCTGGAGGACTTCCGGCGCCTGCGTCCCCCGGACCGGCGCCCGGGCGCGGTCGCGACGGCCATGAGAAAGCTGTACGACTCGCGCATGAAGCTCACGGGGCAGAACGGCCTGTCGGACTACGACCGCGGCTTCACCAACTTCCTCTACACCTGCGAAGGGTCCCCGGCCGTACTCGCATAGCGGCCCGCGAACGAATTCGCGCGAGGGGCGAGAGCGGCGAGGAGCCGGGCGGCCCGGCCCTCACAGGAACGGCCGCAGCCGCGGGTCCACCGAGAACACCAGCTCGAAGGCGCGCCCCGGCAGGCCCCATATCCCGTCGATCCGCAGGATGTCGTGTACCGCGGCAAGCCCGGCGCCCGCGTAGCCGCGCCACCCGTTCGTCGACGCGACCGTCCACTCTTCGGCCAGCTCCGGGGGCGTGGCGCCGACCGCTCCGGCGCCGGCGACGAGCCGAGCGCTCAGCCAGACGGGCACCACGGTGAACGACGCCTCGCCCCCGGCCAGGACGAACTGGCGCCCGCCGAAGGCGCGGTAGGGATGGCCCGGCAGCGTGCCCCGGCCACCCAGAAGGAAATGGAGCTGGCGGGGCAGCGTGCCCCGGGACGCTCCCGCCTCGACGGCCAGGCGCGCGTGTCGGCCGAGGTTCCGCGCGGCCACCCGGGCGTCAACCCGCGCCGTCAGCCTGGCGCTGCCGCTCCCGTGCCAGCGACCCCCGGTCGCGTTCAGGGCCACCCGGACGCCCCAGGCCGGCCGGGAATCCCAGTTGCGGGTGAACCCTCCGCCGAGGCTTGTGAAGACCCCCTCCTCCACGGAACGCAGCGGTCTCACGCGGTCGTTCGCTCCCAGTCCCCCGGACCAGGGACCGCGGGGTCGGCCGAAGTTCTCCACCGCTACGGCCAGACGGACGGTCGCCCCGTCGTCCGCAAACCGGCGGTCGAACGCCGCTCGCGCGCCGGTGGCGAAGTGGGGGTCGGTGTAGTCGCGGTTGCGCAGCAGGGTCGACAGCGTGTTCAGCGCTGCGGAAGCGCCGGGCCTGGGACCGGCGTCGCGCAGCTGGTGGCCGAACAGCTCGACGGCGGCCGCGGTGGTCGCCCCGCCGGCCGTCCAGCGGCCGCGCAGCGTCGCGGAGACCTTCCGGCTCGCGAACCCGTAGCCCGCCATGCCGTCGAGCTTGACGGCGGGACGGGGCGCGAACGAGACCCCAAGCCCCGCATACACGCCTTCCGCCCGGTTCGCCCTCAGCAGCGACGAGAACCTGTCCGCGTAGGGCCGCGTCCGGGGCAGTCCGCTGACCACTCGCTCGCGGGCGATCCGCCGCGCCTCGCGCTCGATCGAGGCCAGGTTCACGGGGGACAGGCCCTCTTCGGCCATCCGGTCCATCAGCCCTTCGCGGAACGCGCCCGAGTCCGCGGCGCCGTACCGGGCGAGGGTTATCGGGCGACCGGAGAAGAAGTCGGGGGGCAGGTCGGGGTCGAAATCGTAGTCGGTGACCTTCAGCGTGGCGCGGATCACGGTGCCCACCGGCAGGTCCAGCTCCGGCATTTCGCGCCGCACCTCCACCACCTGCCGGTAGGGAAGCCAACCCGACTCCTCCCACCGCGCGTGTTCCAGCCGGACGTGAACCCGGTCGTTTCGGCGGTCGATGTAGGACGCCGGCGTGAAGCTGAACACCATCCGCGCCAGCGCGCCGGTGGTCGCCTCCAGGAAGACGCTCCCCACGAAGGCGGGCACATCCTCCCGGCGGGGCCGCACCTCGACCTCGAAGACCAGCAGCGATGCGGAACTCCCGGCCGCGGTGACGCGAGTCGAGTCGACGATCCGGTAGCGGTAGTGCGCCTCTCCCTCTCTTCCAAGCGGATGGGGCACGCCCCGAACGTCGTACCCCTGTCCGATCGAGATCCGGTCGCCGAAACCGTTCTGAACGGCGGTCAGGCGGTCGACGTAGTAGCGGAAGTTCTTGACCGGCAGGAGCTCCCGCCGGCGCAACCCGCGAACGATCTGGCGCGTGCGTCCGTCCCGGGCGCGATAGAGATCCACCGCCACCTGGTCCACCCGCATCGGGACGGGATCCCCGCCGTCCTCGCGCTCCAGGTAGAAGTAGACGTGTCCCTCGGCCCGGGCCTCGTACGTCGCCGAGTCCCCGCCGGAGGCCCCGGACGCGCGCAGCGCCCGGGCCGCGCGCACGAGGGCCAGAGCGGCGGAATCGTCGAAGGCGGCTTCCTCGGCTTCCTGGCCGGGCGCCGGGGTCGCGCCCGCCAGAAGGGCGCAGAAGGCGAGCGAAGCGGTTCGGCCCGGAAGCAACGCCCGGCGAACGCCGCCAGGGTCCTGTGCGCGAACCGTTAGGTGACGTCGCCGAGCGAAAGCCCGTTCTTCCGCAGGAATGCCGCCAGCCCCATCTTGTCGATCGACCGCAAGGCGGCGGTGGAGACCTTGATCCGGACCCTCCTCCCCAGTTCGGGGACGAAGATCCGCTTCGTCTGCAGGTTCGGCAGCTGCCGCTTCTTGGTCTTGTTGTGAGCGTGGGAGACGTTGTACCCGACCAGGGGCCGTTTCCCCGTGATGTCGCACTTGCGGGACATCGCGATCCTCCGTTCGCGCCCCGAGCGCCTACTTTTCCTCCCTGAAGAGGACGTGGCGGCGCAGGACGGGGTCGTAGCGCCTGAGCTCCAGGCGCCGGGGGTGGTTTCTCTTGTTCTTCGTGGTCGTGAAGCGATAGGGACTCTCGGTGCTGGACATCTTGACGATCACGCGGGGACCCCTGCCGGACTTCTTCGCCATGGTTCTCTCCTTCGCGGCCCTTTTGTCTTCGCCGGCTTCCTCGTCCCGGCGCTCGCCGGGCCCGCCGCCGGGCCGCCAGATAAGATAGCCCGTTGACCTCGTTCGTCCAGTCGGACTAGAATGGGTGCCAGCCATCGCCCGTCGACCGGGGGCGCCCCCGCGTTCCCGGTTGCCGCGGCGCGAACCCCCGGAAGCCCGGAAGTGAAGAAAGACATCCACCCCGAGTACCGGCCCGTCGTCTTCCAGGACGTGTCCACCGGCTACGCCTTCCTGACCCGCTCGACCGTCTCCACCAAGCGGACGATCCGGTGGGAGGACGGCAACGAGTACCCCCTCGTCACCCTTGAGATCTCGTCGTCGTCGCACCCGTTCTACACGGGGACGCAACGCCTGCTGGACACCGCGGGACGGGTGGAGCGCTTCCGGCGCCGCTACCGGGTCAGGGACGGGTAGCCCGGCGCCTCGCCGCCCTCCTCGTCTCCTCCACTTCGGCGTACGCGTCGTGCTCGTGGATCGACTCGAAGTTGACCACGCGCACCCTGAACCAGGTCACCTGCTCCATCGCCCGCAGCCGCAGAGTCACCTCCCGCACCAGGTCCTCCACGAAGCGCGGATTGTCGTAGGCCCGCTCCGTGACCCACTTCTCGTCCGCCCGCTTGAGGACCGGGTACAGGCCGCACGAGGCGGAGTCGTCCACCAGCGCGGCCACCTCCTCGATCCAGAGCTCGCCGGTGAAGCGGGCCTCCACGGTCACCAGTCCGCGCTGGTTGTGGGCGCCCCGCGAACTGATCTCGCGGGAACAGGGGCACAGCGTGGTGACCGGGACCTTGACGGTCAGCACGAAATCCTCCTCGACGCCGCTCGAGGCTTCGAACGCGCAGTCGTACGACAGAAGGCCCGCCGCCCCCGATACCGGCGCCGGTTTCTCCACGAAATAGGGGAAGGAGACGCGCAGATGCGCTGTCTCGGCGTCGAGCCGCTCGCGCATGGTGCGCAGGATTGCGGGGAGCGCGTCGCCCGAAATCTCGCCGTCGTGGGAGTTCAGGATCTCCATGAAGCGGCTCATGTGGGTCCCCTTGAAGTGGTGGGGCAGGTCCACGGACATGTCGATCGTGGCGACCGTGTGCTGCGCCGCCTTCCGCCGGTCCTTGACCGAGATGGGGAAGCGGATGTTCCGAACGCCCACCTTCGCGATGGGGACCCGCCGCCCGTCGGGGTTCGCCTGGACGTCGGCCAGGGCGACCCGCCCGAATTCGGCGCTCATCGGTCGTCCGCCGGGAACGCGTCCTCCGGTTCGGCCCGCCGCGCCCCGTCGACGCGCCGCATCTTCCGCTCCACCGCGCCCGCCAGGTCGATTCCGCGGCTGTTCGCGAAGTTAAGCAGCGCGATGCAAACGTCCGCCGCCTCGTCCGTGAAGTCCGCCTCGGCCACGCGCCGGCCCTTCCAGACCTTCTTCTCGAGGTTGGCGAGTTCGCCGGTCTCGCCGGCCAGCTCCAGGGCGAAGAAGCGCGGCGGGCGCGGCGGAAAGGCGGCCCGCTGATATCGCATGAACTCCGCTTGCAGGATCCTGAGCCCGCCGTAGCTGGCGGGAAGAACGCCGCCGGCGGCGTCCGGCGCTGTGTCGTGGTTCATCGGGCGGGGGATTCGGGTGAGGGGGCGGCGGTTCCGCCCCGCCGTGAAAAAATGCCATCGCCGCGCCATATTGTCGAACATGGACGACTCGGGAGGAAGAACGAAGGGGAAGCCGGCCCGCATCGGCATCGTGACCGCGTCGGACCGGGCTTTCCGGGGAGAGTACGAGGACCGGGGCGGCCTCGCCGTGCGGGAGTACCTAGCCGAGGTGCTGGTGACGCCCTGGGAGGCGGAGGTCCGGGTCGTCCCGGACGAGGAGGCTCCGATCCGGGCGGCGCTGGTGGAGCTCGTGGACCGCGCCGGGTGCTGTCTGGTGATCACGACCGGGGGCACCGGGCCCGCGCCCCGGGACGTCACGCCCGAGGCGACCGCCGCCGTCCTCGAAAGGGAACTGACCGGATTCGGGGAAGCGATGCGGGCCGCGTCGCGTCCCCGCGTACCGACCGCCATCCTGTCGCGCCAGACGGCGGGAGTGCGGGGAAGGGCGCTGATCGTCAACCTCCCGGGCTCGCCCGGGGCCGTCCGGGAGTGTCTGGAGGCCGTGTTCGCGGCGGTTCCCGACTGCGTGGACCTTATCGGGGGGCCGTATCTGGAAACTGATCGCTCCAGGGTGGTGGCGTTTCGGCCCCATTGATTTCCCCATCGACTTCCGCAACCATTGGAGTCCGTCCGGTGCCGCGATTGCCGGCGCGGCCGGGCCGGGAGCCGAATCGACCAAACCATCCGGAGAACCGCCGATGGCCAAGAAGGGCAAACTGAAGAAGAACGACCGCCGGGCGAACCTGGTCGCCAAGTACGCCGAGAGGCGGGCACGGCTCGTGGCGATCATGAAGGACCCCGGCGTCTCGCCGGACGGGAAGCGGCGGGCCATGGCCGCGCTTCAGGCCCTCCCGCGCGATTCCGCCGCCGTACGATACCGCAACCGCTGCCAGATGACCGGGCGTCCCCGCGGCTTCATCGGCAAATTCGGCATCTCCCGCATCGCCTTTCGCGAGATGTCCCTTCACGGCCTGATCCCGGGCGTACGCAAGTCGTCCTGGTAGCGACGGCCCGTTGAGCGGGCGGGCGGAGCGGTTCGCCCGTCCCCGGCCGTGTCCGCGACCGCCCGGACCCGGGTGCCGCCGGCCGCCTCGGTCCCGACCTCGCCTTCCTCCGAATCCGGCTCCGCCACTGCTGCGGCGGTGTCGAGCAGCTCGAAGCGCCGCGACACCGGCACGATCTCGTTCGCGATCCTGACCAGCGGCTCCTCGGCGAACCCCGCCACCGGCTCGAGCGCGGCCTCGGTGTAGCGGCTGGCCGGGTTCCACAGCACCCACTCGTAGATGCCGGCGTCGTAGGCGGCCTGGATCTGGGCGCGCACCTCGGGGGCTTCGTAGCGGGGCGATCCCAGCGTGAAGTCCTGGAGCCACGGGCGCGTGGCCCCGGCGTCCTCCAGCCCCGCCGACCGCCGGACGGCATGTTCGAGCGCGTTGCGCACTATCTCGTACGGGTGCGAGTTGGGTTCCTCGTAGCCGAAGCTGCCCTTCCAGTAGTGGCTCGGGTAGACCATCGGCAGCGCCGCATCGACCACGTCGATGAACGATTCCCACACCTGTCCGATCCCCACGTCCCGGGCCGCCGACGTGGTTACCCCGAAGACATCGGCCGTCACTTCGGCGCCCAGCTCGGAAAGGACCGCGCGGCTGGAGGCCAGAAACTCCCGGATCGCGTCGGTTCGGGAGCGCCCTTCCCGCCCCGGAAAATGCGCGCGTGCGAGCGCCGAGGCCGGGGCGTCGGGAAAGCGTACGTAGTCCCACTGGATTTCCGGGAAGCCCATCTCCGCGACCTCGCGGGCGAGGTTGACGTGGTAGTCCCACACCTCCCGGTCGAAGGGGTTCAGCCACGCCGTGCCGCTGTTGTCGGCCCAGGCGCCGCCCGCCGTGTCCTGCACGGCCATTTCGGGTCGCGCCGCGGCCAGAACCGGGTCCTTCACGATTACGATGCGCGCGACCGGGTAGATCTCCGCCTCCTCGAGCCTTCCGAGCAACCGGGCGAGGCTCGGAATCCGAAGGCTCCCGGTTGCGCCTATCTCGCGGGCCAGCGGCACGGCCGTGGGGTGACTGACGTAGCCCGTGGCGTCTTTGATGTCGATTACGAAGGTGTTGACTTCCGTGCGCCCGGCCAGGTCGATCAGTTCGTCCGTCCGCCGGCGGGATCCGGCGGACCAGGAGTTCACGTAGATGCCTCTTACGTGCTCCGGACGCCGGAACTCGAAGAAGGTTCGCTCGGCGGCCGGGGCGGTGCCGCGGGCGGAATCGACCCCGAGCGGGTCCGCATCGGGCCGCGGACCGGCCCCGGCGGCGGAGGTTCCGGTCACGGATTCCGCGGCGGCAACCGGGGGCGCCTCCTCGGCCGGCGCCGGCGAAACCGGCGGCACGGTTCCGGCGGCGGAGTCCTCCTCGACCGTCGGAGTCCGGCCGAATCGCCCGTCGTACCGCGATCCGTCGTCCCCGCCGCAGCCCGTTGCGAGGACCGGAATCAGGAGACCGACAACATATGTTTTCATTGCCCAATATAACCCGAAATCCCGAGCGGCCCGTGGAGAAGCCGCGGCGTTCGCGCTCGGCGCGGCCCGCCATCCCCGGTATGTGACCCGAAATCCCCAGCGGGCCGTGGAGAAGCCGTGGGGCGTTCGCGCTCGGCGCGGCCCGCCGGAGCGCCTGGCCGTGCGCGGGGAAGGCGGCGAGCCGCCGGGTCCGTCGATCATGTGCGCGCTTTGGAACCGCCCGGCACTGCGCTATTTTCGTTCCGCTCCGGCGTGTGCCGGGGCCCGAGGGGCCATAGCTCAGCTGGGAGAGCGCTGGCTTTGCAAGCCAGAGGTCACCGGTTCGATCCCGGTTGGCTCCACTCGCGGCGCGTGCCCGGTGTCCGCGCCGGCGGCCGCGCGGGCGAACATTCGGGAGCGCCGCCCGCCTTTGGCGGACGCGGAGGGGGGGGGCCATGGTCTTCCGGTGCTCGGGCGGCGTTATCCACGGACTGCTACGGGGCATTTCGCGCGCCGGAACGCGGGTTCGTTGGCGCGGTCGCGCCGACACCCGTATAATGTCTCGCCAAGGTGAAGCCGGGTATCCACGCTTGCATCCCGAGGCTCACACCGTACACACCACTCGCCGAGAGGAGAGGATCGATGCGACAGAACACTCTGACCCTGCTACTTGCCTTCGTTCTCATTCCGGGGCTCGCGCTCGCGTGCGCCAGAGGGGACGCCGACTCCGCCGACGCCGACGACGCGGATGCCGGGGAGGTCATGGAGGCCGAGGGAGACGCGATGGAGGACGGAGATCCGGGTCACGGGGAGGAGGGCCACGAACACATGGAGGGCGACGAGATGCCGGCTCACGGAGAGGAAGGCCACATGCATGTGGAGGGCGACGAGGGCCCGGCTCACGGAGAGGAAGGCCACATGCACGTGGAGGGCGACGAAATGCCGGACACGGCGGACGCCGCCGACACGATGGGGACGACTTGACCGATCGCCACGCGCGCCGACGCGCGCGGATTCTGCTCGTTCCCTCCCTCGGCGCGCTGGCCTGCGCCGGGGGCGACGCCGGTTCCGGGGAGACGGAGGACGGCGCGACGGCCGAGGGAGCTCCGGTCGCCATGGAGGCCGGCGCCGCGGCTGCCGAGACCGGCGGTGGGGACGCAACGACTTTCCTCGACCCCAATGACGCCTCCAGGGAGGAACTCGAGGCCGTGGCCGGGATGACGGCCGAAGCCGTTGCCGCCATCGAAAGAGGGCGGCCGTTCGCCCGGATGGCCGACGTGCATGCCGCTCTGGCCGGAGCCGCGGGCGAGGAGGCGGCGCTGAGCATGTACGAGGCGCTGTGGCTGCCGATCAGCCTGAACGACGCCACCCGCGACGAGATCATCCTGATCCCAGGGGTCGGAAACCGGATGGCTCGCGAGTTCGAGGAGTACCGTCCCTACGCGGACATCGCCCAGTTCCGCCGTGAGATTGGGAAATACGTGGACGAAGCCGAGGTGGCTCGCCTGGAGCGGTACGTCACCCTCGACTGAGGAGTCCGCGGGGAGTCCGGCTCCCCGCGGACCCCCGGCCCGGGAATGTTCCGCAAGGTCATCTTCCGGTTTCACCTGTCGTTGGCGGTCGCCGCCGGCCTGTTCATCGCGACGATGGCAGCGACCGGCGGGGTCATCGCGTGCGAGGACGCGGTGATGTCGCTGGCGGAGCGGAGCCGCCGGGCGGTCGTGCCCGTGGAAGGGCGGCGGCTGCCCCCCGAGGACCTCGTCGCCGCGGCGGAGGAGTGGGGCGGGGCGACGGACCCTTCCTTCGCGGCGACCTCGATCGAGTATCGCCCGGGTCCCGGCGCGGCGGTTCAGGTGCATGCGGGGCGCGGCCGGCGCGTATTCGTGGATCCCTGGACGGGCGAGGCGGTGGGCGGGGGCTTTCCGTTCCTCGAGGGGTTCTTCGCGGGAGTGCGCGGCTGGCACCGCTGGCTGGGCATGTCCGGCTCGGGAGTGCGCACCGGACGGGCCCTGACCGGCGCGGCCAACGTGGCCTTCCTGTTCCTGCTGCTGACCGGTCCGCTGCTGTGGATTCCCCGCCCCGTCACGCGCGGGGCGCTGGCCCGGAACATTCTCCCGCGGCGCCGCGTCGCGGGGCCCTCGCGGCAACTGAACCGGCACCGCGTGATCGGGATCTGGTCGTTCCTTCCCCTCCTGGCGATCTCGGCCACCGGGATCGTGATGTCGTACCCGGCGGTGGGCGACCGGGCGTACGGGGTCGTGGGCGCGGCGATGCCGGGCGGGGGTGGCGTGGAGGAGGGGACTGTCGCAAGCCGGCGCTCCGGGCCGGGCGGCCCCGGCGTCCAAGGCGCGCCGGGGGAGGGGATCGGCCTCGCGGGGGCCCTGGCCGCGGCGTCGGCGCTCGTCCCCGGGTGGCGGAGCATAGCCCTCGCGATTCCGGGGCCGGGCCGCGCGCGGATACGGGCGGAGGTGCGGACCGGGCGTGCCGGACAGCCCCAGAAGGCGAGCGTCGTCGTGGTGGACCGGCGGAGCGGCGAAGCGCTGGCGGTCGAGTCCTTCCGCGACGAGCCGCGGAGTCACCGGGCCCGGGAGTTCCTTCACTACGCTCACACGGGCGAATACTGGGGGTTGGCGGGGCAGGCGCTGGCCGCGATCTTCGCTCTGGCGGCCGTCGCGATGGTGTGGACGGGCTTCTCGGTCGCGCTGGCCGTGTTTCGCCCGAGGCGGCCGAAGCGACGATCACGCCTCCCCGTTCGCCGCTCGTCACGGGGGGAGGGGCCGCGGCACGCGTCCGCCGGTTCGGCCGCGGATCCGCCGAAGCCGAACCGGTAGCAGGCGGCGAAGGGGGCTTGCCAACGCGGCGCCTCGCCGCGCTCGGCGCTCGCGAGGGTTTGTCCACGGACTGTTATTCTTCAGACGGCGCCACGACATCTCTCCCCCGACCGACACGGAGGACCCTACATGGTATCCGCTCTCGCCCTTTGGGCGCCCGTCCTGTTGTCGGCCGTGCTCGTCTTCGTCGCGAGTTCGGTCATTCACATGTTCCTCAACTGGCACAGGAACGACCTGCGCGGCGTTCCCGACGAGGACGGCCTGATGGACGCCCTGCGCGGTTTCGACCTTCCGCCGGGCAACTACGTGGTTCCGCGCGCCGAGACCGCCGATGTCATGAAGAGCGAAGAGTTCCGGGCCAGGGCCCGCCGCGGCCCCGTCGCATTCGTTACGGTGGCGCGCCCGGGCGATCCGTCGGCCATGGGCAGGCAGCTGGTCCAGTGGTTCGCCTACTGCGTCGTCGTGGGCATCTTCGCCGCCTACGTCGCCGGGCTGGCGCTCGGACCCGGCGCCGACTACATGGCGGTCTTCAAGATCGCGTCGACCGCCGCGTTCATGGGGTACGCCCTCGCGCACGCGCAGGACGCGATCTGGATGTCGCAGGGGTGGCCCGCGACGGCGCGCAGCATGTTCGACGGACTGATATACGCGCTTCTTACCGGAGGCGCCTTCGGGTGGCTGTGGCCGTGACCGGGCTGGCCGGGAGGAGCTGCGAAGCGTGCCGCAAGGGCGCGCCGCCGACCACCGAAGCCGAGATCGCCGAGTACGGGGCGCAGATCCCCGAGTGGGATATAGTCGACCGGGGCGGGATCCCGGCGCTGGAGAGGGTCTTCCCGTTCGGGAACTTCGTCGCGGCGATGGAGTTCGCGAACCGGATCGCCGAGCTGGCCGAGGAGCAGGGCCACCACCCCGCGCTGCTGACCGAGTGGGGCCGGGTGACGGTGACGTGGTGGACTCACAAGATCCGCGACCTGCACGTGAACGACTTCGTCATGGCGGCGAAGACGGACCGGGCGTACGGGGAGGGGTGAGGACTTCCCGGTCACCGCGGCACCTCGCCTGACCGTCCGGATGACGCCGGGCTGGCGGGGAAGCCCGACATCGCGTTGCTCCGGTTCTGGGAGTCGGACGTGAGGGGGGGGGGTCCGGACGGCGTGGCGAATCCGGTCGAGGCGGCGGTCCGGGGGCATTGACTTCCCCGCGCGAACCGCTACCTTCCGAAGCTGTTCGCCACATGACCGGGCGGTCGGGGTCCGCTTGTCGGGCCACCCGGCGCCCCGGTTCGAAGAGCCGCGCGGACGAGCTTCTTGAAAACCAGGGTGGAAGGAAGGAAAGTGCCTTAGGTCGCTCCGGCCGCCCACGACGGCAGGCAGCCCCTCCCGGGGACCCGCCGCGGCGGGTCGGCGGAGCGTACAGTGTTGGAAAGGCGAGACGGTGATGGACCGGTCCGAACGAATCCGCGCCGGGCACGGATGGAAGCGTAATGGCCATCCGGGCTAGGCCACGAGGGATGAGGGCTGGTCAAGCGAGTAAGTGCGCACGGCGGATGCCTTGGCACAGACCGGCGACGAAGGACGTGGCAAGCTGCGAAAAGCCTCGGGGAGCTGCAAGCAAGCTGGGATCCGGGGGTGTCCGAATGGGGGAACCCGGCGGGAGCGATCCCGTCACCCTTGCGAGGGAGCCAACCCAGGGAACTGAAACATCTAAGTACCTGGAGGAAAAGAAATCAAGCGAGATTCCCAGAGTAGCGGCGAGCGAAAAGGGAAGAGCCCAAACCCGGGCGGGGTGACCCGGCCGGGGGTTGTGGGGCCGTATCATCAGGCGAGGCGAAAGCATAGCGGAACGGTACTGGAACGTACGACCGCAGAGGGTGAGAGTCCCGTAT
>JAPPNM010000047.1 GCA_028873825.1 Gemmatimonadota bacterium
CCAGTCCCCGGTAGCCCGTGAGAGACCGGAGCGTGACGCCCCCGCCGAGCGACCAAGAGACCCTGGCGCCGGTGCCCCACGAGTCCAGGCTGTCGAATGCCGGAAAGGTGCCTTCCGAGATGTACTCTCCGGCGAAACTGTTGGGCCCGTAGCAGCCCTCAGCGCCTCCCGCGCCCTGCCCGGGCGGGGGAAACGTCGGCGGCCCCATTCCGGGGAAGTTGGGGTTGATCATGATGGCGGTGCAGCCGGGCAGCGCCGCGTTGCCGAACGTCCCGAAAGCCTGCTTGTCGTTGACGCCCCCGTTGACGGTGGGCGCCCCGTTCTCCCGCCTGCGGGAATAGTCGGCCGTGGCAAACACCTCGACGGTTGCCGAGGGGCGCCACACGATCGCGCCGCGGGCCGCCCGTCCGTTGTCGTTGCCCTTGTCGAGTTCGTCGTATGTGCGTGTCACGTATCCGTCCCGCTTGCTGAGCGCCAGCGCCACGCTCCCGAACAGCCCGTCCCGCAGGGCACCGTTCGCCGACGCGGTCAGCTTGATCATGCGGTCGTCGCCGAACTGCACCCGCATGCTTCTGCGCGCTTCGGCGTCCGGCCTCCTGGAGTGCACCGACACGGCTCCTCCGACCGCGTTGCGCCCGAAGAGCGTGCCCTGCGGTCCGCGCAGCACCTCGACGCGTTCCACGTCGACGAGGTCCATCACCGCTCCCACCGAGCGAGGCATGTATATCCCGTCGACGTAGACCGCGACCCCGGGATCCGTCACGGGCAGGAAGTCGCGCTGCCCCACGCCCCGGATGTAGAACTGCGCCGCGGATTTCGTTCCCGCGAGAGCGCCGGAGTGGTTGAAGTTGACGTTCGGCATGATCTGGCCGAGACGATCGGTCGTTCCGACCTGGCTGAGCTCCAGATCGCGACCGGAGAAGGCCGAAACCGCCAGCGGGACGCTCTGAAGGAGTTCCTCCCGGTTCCTGGCGGTCACCACCAGCGGTAGCAGCCCGACAACCGAGTCGGGTTCGGGCGGGGGATCCTGGGCGCGGGCGGCCGGCACCGCGACGGAGGCCGCGACCGCCGCGATTCCAACGACCAGGAGTCCGCGGATACGTCCGCGCGAGCGCCGAGAGCGGCGAGGCGCGGGGCCGGCAAGGCGCTTTGGCGGGGGAATAGCAGCGCTATTCGCCCGAAGAGCAACGCGGAGCGTCAGCGTGCAGCCCGGAGGCATCGACGTTACGGACCCTTACGAAACACCCTCGACGATCACCACCTGCCGGGTGCAGCCGCCGCGTACGATGCTCAGGGCCTCCCGATACTCGGGGTGGTCGTAGTACGCCTGCGCGGACCCCATGTCGGGAAAGCGCTGGATGACGACGATATCGGGCTCCTCGCCCTCGAGCGTCACGCACCTGTCGGCCCGCACCGCGAATTCGCCGCCGAATTCGGGCATCAGGGCCGTCACTCTCTCCACGAACGCCGAATAGGCTGCGGGATCGTGCACCTTCGTCCTGATTACTGTGTAGGCCGCCACTTGAGACTCCTCCGGGGTCCGGGGTCCGCTTGCCGGGGCGCGCGGGACTGCGCGCTTGCCGGTAGATATGCCGCGCAGTACGATACGTTTCAGCGTGGAGCAAGGCAAGTTACTTGGGCGCATGGACATGCTCGCGCGAGGGGAACCACGTGAAGCGTTCGCAGTCGCGTTCCGGCGAGGACCTGCGCTACGAAGTCGGCGACCGGATTCCGGGGCCGCTCGCGCTTGCGCTCGGCGTG
Organism: Gemmatimonadota bacterium; assembly: GCA_028873825.1. Lineage (GTDB taxonomy): Bacteria > Gemmatimonadota > Gemmatimonadetes > Longimicrobiales > Gaopeijiaceae > Bin94. Next base: position 1,762 of record JAPPNM010000047.1, read on the forward strand.
CAGCTCGGCGCCCTGGCCGTGAACGGCGTGGTCCTGATGCCGACGATCGTGTTTCGCGCGGCCGGTGCCGAGGATCTCGTGATGTGGGCGGTCTTCGCCTCGGTCCTGGCATGCGGCGTATCGGCAATCCTGCAGGGCGCGCGGGCGGGACGGATCGGGTCGGGCTACGCTCTGACGCACGTCAGTTCGGCGATCTTCATCGCCGTCTGCGTGGAGGCGCTCGTTCAGGGGGGGCCGGGGTTGCTCGCCACCCTGGTCGTCATCTCGGCGGTCGCCCAAGGGGCGCTTTCCGCGCGGCTCTCGCTGCTGCACCGGGTTCTGACGCCCATCGTCACGGGGACGGTGATCATGCTCCTTCCCGTGACCGTGATGCCGGTTCTCTTCGACATGCTGAACGAGCTGCCGCCCGGAGCCCCTGCGCACGCCGGACCGCTGAGTGCCTTCGTGACGGTCTCGACCATCGTCGGGATCGCCCTCAAGGCGAAGGGGACATTGCGCCTTTGGGCCCCCGCCGCCGGCATCGTCGCCGGTTCGCTCGCGAGCGTTCATTTCGGAATGTACGACGCCGCGCGTGTCGCCGATGCGGCCTGGTTCGGCATCCCCGACGGCCGTCCTCCCGGGCTGGACCTCGACTTCGGACCGCCGTTCTGGGCGCTGCTGCCGACATTCCTCTTCGTCGCGCTGGTCGGCTCGACCAAGTCCGTCGCCGTTGCCGTCGGCGCCCAGCGCGTGGCGTGGCGCCGGTCGCGGGCGGTCGACTATCGCGCGGTGCAGCGGGCCGTGGCCGCCGAGGGCGCCGGGAATCTGCTGGCGGGGCTGGCGGGAACTATGCCCAACACGCCCCATGCCGGTGCCGTGGCCGCCGTCGAGGTCACCGGCGTCGCGGCGCGCAGGGTCGGAGTCGCGGCCGGACTGGTCTTCCTCGCGCTGGCCTTGCTGCCGAAGGCGCTCGCGCTCTTCCTCGCCATCCCGGCCGGCGTGGTGGCCGCTTCGATCGCCGTGGTCATGGCCACGCTCTTCACGGTCGGGATGCGCGAAGCCGTAAGGAGCATGGGCGCGAATCCCCGCAACGGCCTCATCGCGGGCGTCGCGTTCTGGACGGGCGTCGCGTTCGAATTCGACATGATCTTTCCCGCATTTTTCGCGGAGTTCGCGGGCGGTCTGTTGAGCAACGGGCTGACCACGGGGGGACTGGTGGCGCTGTTTCTCACGGCGCTTTCGGTTCGGCGCAAGAGCCGGTTCAGGGGCAAGCTCGATGCGGCCGAACTGCCCCGGATCAGGGAGTTCGTTCAGATGTTCGCCGCCCGCCACGGCATGGACGCGGTCGTGGAACGGCTCGACGCGGCCAGCGAGGAGACGTTGCTCACCCTCATGCAGTCGCGAGGCGAAACGGACGGCGCGGAGGAGGCGCCCGGGAGTGCGAGACGCGAACTGCTGCTGACCGCGCGCGAGGAGGACGGCGAGGCCGTGCTCGAATTCAGGGTGGGCGCGGCCGGCAGCGGCGAACTCAATCTGCAGGACCGCCTGGAGTGGCTCGGGGAGCAGACCGGAGCGGCCCGGGTGGAACACGAGATCTCCCTTCGGCTGCTCAGGCACCTCGCCTCCTCGGTCCGGCACCAGCAGTTTCACGACATGGACATCCTGACTCTCCGGGTCTCCGCCGCTGCCGGGGGCGGGTCCTGACATGGCGGCGACGAGGCTGATCCCGGGAGCCCGCGCCGGCCCGGCGCCTCGCCGCTCTCGGCGCTCGCGGGGATTTTCCATGAAACTCGGGGGGCATGGTTTCAGCTCACGCGGGGTGGCCACCCCAACCGGCATGGCCATGACCGTTGTCCGCGGACTGCTCGCGGCCGGATTGCCGTTCGCGTGCGGATGCCGGCCGGGGGCCGACACCAGGGAGCTGTCGCTGGCGCATTTCCTGTCAGCGGATCACGCTCTGAACGATGCGATGTTCGCGCCGCTGGCCCAAGACCTCTCCGAGCTCTCGGGCGGCAAGCTGACTGTGAGGCAGTTTCCCGCAGGGGCCCTCAACTCATCCGCGCCGGCCCAGTACTCGATGTTGCTCAACGGGGTGGCCGATATCGCCCTCGCCGTGCCCGCCTACACCGCCGACCTCTTTCCGAAGACCGACCTGATCGCCTACCCGGGCGTCTGCAAGACGGCGATGGAATGCACCGAGGCCATGCGGCGCGCCCGGTCGGTTCTCGAGCCGGAGTACGGGGCCAGGGTCCTGGCGATCTGGGCCAACGACGCCCCGGTGCTGCTCACCCGCGACATACCGGTGCGGACGCTCGAAGACATGCGCGGGCTCAAGATCCGGGTCTCGACCAGGAGCGCCATCCCATTCGTCGAAGCGCTCGGCGCAAGCGCCGTCATGCAGCCCGGTACGGTCGTCCACCAGGGTCTCACGACCGGGGTCATCGACGGGGTCGCCATCTCCCCTTCGGGGATCGTCGCGTTCCAGCTCCACGAGCCGGCCTCCTACCTGACCACCTGGCTTCCCTTGTCCGGGCTCCCGTTCGTTCTGCTTATGAACCGGGAGGCGTACGACGCCCTTTCTTCGAAGGAGCGGGGCTGGATCGACCAGGTCGCGGATTCCTCCCTGTCCCTGGCCGGAGCTGCCGCATGGGAGCGCGCGGGCGCCGAGGGCCTGCGGATGGCCGTGGAGGCGGGTGTCGAGATCATCGATCTTTCGGAAGGCGAAAGGCGCCGGTTCGAAACGGCGATCGCCTCTCTTCGTGAAGCGGGGCTCTCGCGGCAGGCGGGCGACATGACCGTAGGCGAGGTCGTCCGGCTGTTCAGCGGGGAGCGATGAGCAACCGTAGGACTGCGCGGCGCGCGGGAATACCGGGGCACGGAATCGAGACCGCATCGCCGCGCGGAGAGCCGTGACTGTCTCGTGACTGTCTTCGAGAACTGCCGGGACCATTTCGCGCGCGCCGAAGCGTACTGCCGCCGATTGGCAAAGGCGTTCGTGGCGGTGGGCGGCATCGCGCTCGCCGTGCTGTTGGGAGTCACCGTAGCCGAGGTCTTCTGGCGCTACGCGATGAACGACTCGCTGCTTTGGATCGAGGATATCTCGACGATGTCGCTCGCCGTCGTGGTGGCGGGCGCGATCGCATGCGGCGCGGGCGAGGGCTCTCACGTCTGCGTAAACCTGATCGCGCGACTTTGGGGCCGGCCCGTGACCAGAATCACGGACGCGCTCGCGCGACTTCTTGGCGCGGGAGTGACCGCGGCGGCTGCCTACGCCCTGTTCGCGCACGGCAGTTGCGGCCTTCCCTGCGGTGCCGCAACCGGCAGCGTGTCGGTCCCTCACAGGCCGTTCTACTACGCGTTGGGCGCGTCCCTCGCCGCCTACGGGCTGCTGCTCGCGACCCAGTTCCTCCTGGGGTTGGCGGTATGGAACGCCGAGGATCCCAACGAGCCGGCCGAATGACGGCATGATCGACGGAACGGGCATCGCCCTGCTGGGCTTCCTCGCGCTCCTCGTTCTCCTCCTGATCCGCATGCCCGTGGGGCTGGCGATGCTGATCGTCGGCGGGGCGGGAATCGCTCTGATACGCCCCGGCGCCGCAGTGCCGGTCATGGCGGGGGAGATCTTCGCGGTGGCCTCGCGTTATCCGCTCACCATCCTGCCGCTGTTCATGCTGATGGGCAACCTGGCCGTGGTTTCCGGGATGAGCCAGGACCTGTATCGCGCCGCTCACGGCTGGCTCGGGCGGGTTCGCGGCAGCCTCGCTTCCGCGTCCATTGTCGCATGTGCCGGATTCTCGGCTCTTTCCGGCTCGTCGCTGGCCGCCGCACTGACCATGGGCCGGGTGTCGCTTCCCGAGATGCGACGCTACAGGTACGACGACTCGCTGGCGACGGGCGCGATCGCCGCCGGCGGAACGCTCGGCATACTGATCCCCCCGTCGGCGGGCCTCGTGATCTACGGGATCATCACCGAAGAGAGCATCGGGCGCCTGTTCGTGGCCGGAGTGATGCCCGGGATTCTGCTCACGCTTCTGTTCGTGCTCGCCGTCTCGATCGTCGTCAGACGCGACCCGGACAAGGCGCCGTACGCCATGGAGCCCCTGCCGTGGCGGGATCGGCTCAGGGCCACCGGGAGGGCCGTTTGGATCCTGGGGATCGTCGTCGTGACGATCGGCGGCATCTACGCCGGCGTCTTCTCGGCCATCGAGGCGGCGGGAGTGGGGGCCCTGCTGACGCTGATCGCCGCTTGCGCTCGGCGCGCGCTAAACCGGGAGACCGTGGCCGGCGTGGTCGGCGCCACGCTTAAGGCGAGCGGCACCGCCTTCCTGGTGCTGTTCGGGGCGTTCGTTTTCAAGGTCTTCCTCGGATTGACGGGCGTAGCGTTCGTGGCGTCCGAGTGGGTCGGCGAACAGGGGTTTTCGGGTGCGCAGGTAGTCGTGCTGGTACTGGTCATGTTCATTGTGCTCGGCACCTTTCTCGACGGATTCGCGATGCTGGTGCTGACCGTTCCCCTGGTTCAGCCGATTCTCGAGTCCCTGGGCGTCGACATGATCTGGTTCGGCGTGATGGTCGTCGTCACGCTGGAGATGGGCCTGATCTCACCTCCGGTCGGGCTCAACATCTTCGTCGTGAAGGGCGTCGCTCCCGACGTCCCGGTCAACACGATGTTCCGCGGCATCGTCCCCTTCTGGCTTGCGCTGCTGGCGGCGCTGATCCTGATCGCCTTGCTGCCGGACCTCGCCACGTTCCTGCCCGACGCCATGTACGGATGAACCCGAACGGGAGGGGCCGGCGGAAGACCGCTCCGCCGGGGGGAGCGCCGCGGCGATGGCCATGAAGTCCTCCGGCGACAGCTGTTCGGGTCTGAGGGCGGGAGAGAGCGACCGCGCCTCGAGGACGCGCTCCAGGGCGTCGCGCGGACAGCGAAGGTCGGGGTGCCGGGCCAGGATGGTCCCAAGCTGCTTGCGGCGCCACGAGAAGGCCGCGCGCGTGAAGACCCGGACGCGCGCGGCGGCGGCGGGGGTGAGCCGCGGGGGCGAGCGCGGGGTGATCCGGAGCGCCACGGAATCCACGCGCGGCACCGGCCGGAAGGCGGACCGCGGCACCTTGCAGATCCGCGACGCCCGGGCGTGCAACGCCACCCCCACCGAGAGGGCGCCGTAGATCCGCGTTCCCGGGCCGGCCAGGATCCGCCGGGCCACCTCGGCCTGCACGGTCAGCACGATGTCGCGCGGGCAGGGGAGCCTGAGCAGGCGGAAGACGATGGGGGTGGTGATGCCGTAAGGGATGTTGCCGACGACCGTCGTACCGGACCAGTTCCCCGCCAGGGCGGGCAGATCCAGCGAGAGCACGTCGCCGTGAACGACATTGACCCGGCGATCGGCCTCGTACCGGAACGCCAGCTCCCCCGCCAGCTCGTCGTCGAGTTCCACGGCGGTCAGTCGCACGCCGCGCGCAACCAGATGCCCGGTCAGCGCGCCCCGCCCCGGTCCGATCTCCAGCACCGGTTCGCCCTCGCCCGCCTCCACCGCCTCCACGATCTTGCGCTGCAGGTTGGGGTCGACCAGGAAGTTCTGGCCCAGCGAGCGTTTGGGGCGCCGGCGGGACACGGCGGGCGCGTCAGCCGGCGCGCACCACTACGGCGGTGCGGTCGTCCGCCGGAATCGAGGGCACCGCCCGTGCGGACATCTCGAAGAGGCGGTCCAGGATCTCGACCGCGGGCCGGCCGCGATTCTCCGCCACCGCGCTCAGGACCCGGTCCTCGCCGCACATCCGGCCGCGCCGCGCCACGGTGTCGGACAGCCCGTCGGTGAAGAGGAGAAGAAGATCCTCGCCGGGCGCCCACTTCGCACGGGATTCGCGGAAGGGCGCCTCGCCGATCCCCATGGGCGGATCGGTCGCCGGCAGGCGCCGGGCGGTCCCCCCCGGATCGATTACGAAGGCGTGCGGATGGCCGGCGTTCGCGTAGGCAAGCTCGGGCTCCCCCGGCGACATCACGCAGTAGAACAGCGACAGGTACATCTCGGTCGACTCGAGCTCTTCGCCGACCGCGCTGTCGAGGGACCCCAACACGGCGGCGGGCGCCCCACCCTGCTGCGCGCTCATCGCCGCCGCGCTCATCACCAGCGCCATTATCAACGCCGCCGGGAACCCGTGTCCCGACACGTCCCCGATCATCACTCCCGTGCGGCCTCCCGAAAGCTGCAGCACTTGGTAGAAGTCACCGCCCACCGACTCCGCCGGCACGACGCGCGCGGCCGCCTCCACGCCTCTGACGCGCGACAACGGGGGAAGCAGCTTCATCTGCAGGTCGTGCGCGAGCTGCATCTCCCTCGCCATCGCGTCCGCCGCCGCGTTTTCCCGTAGCCCGGCCCCGCGATCGCGAACGGCCGCGCCTCCGGCCCGGCCCGGCGCGTCCTCCCCGGCGCCGTCGTTCCTAAGGACTAGGGTGACGTCGTTGCCGGCCTCGTTGAACCGGGCCTCGTCCATGAGCGCCCGCATGAGGAAGACTCCCCGCCCGCTGGGCTTGAGGAGATTCTCCGGCAGCCGCGGGTCCGGGACCGCCGCGGGATCGAAGCCGCCGCCGCGGTCGCTCACCCGCGCGCGCACCTCGCCGTGCCGGATCCGCAGCTCGACGCGGACCGACCCGTCGTCCTCGCCGCCGCCGAAGAGGATCGCGTTCGAGAGCGCCTCCGTCAGGCCCACCCTGAAATTGAAGCGGAGGCGGTCCCGCTCCAGCCCGGCCGGAGCACAGAATTCGACCGCACGCTCCACCGCCTCCTCGATGGCGGCGATGTCGCCTGGGACATCGAGGACCGCCCTGCCGGTCGCGCGCACTACCGGGTCGCCTCTCTCCACGGGCCGCCTACTCCCGCAACGCTTCCTCCAGGTCGTCCGAGATCCGGAAGAAGGTGTCGAGTCTGGTCAGCTCGAACAGTTTCCGAAGGTCCTCGTTGAGGGAGGCCAGCCTAAGTTCGCCGCCCGCCGCCCGGACCTCCTTGGACAGGCTGATCAGGACGCCGAGTCCCGACGAGTCTATGTACCCGGTCCGCGCGAAGTCGACGACGAAGCGGCGCGAGCCGTCCTCGAGGGCGGCGAGCACCATCCGCTTGAGCTCATGGCGGTTGCCGACGATCAGCTGCCCGTCGACTTCGAAGACGACGGTGCGCCCGGCGTTGCGTTGGGTGAAGGACATGAGCCTCTTTCGGAGGGGGTGGCGGCGCCGTGCGGGGAAGTTGTGCGGGACCGCAACAAGTATAGGGAAGCGGGGGGTGGCGTGCAGGAGGAACGAGCAGTCCGTGGACAAAGCCGCCCGAGCGGCGGGAAGCCGGGCCGGTCAGCCTCCCCGGCCCGCCATCAGCGCCGTGATGGCGGCGACGTGCGCGATGTCCGCGGCCGAGGCCCCGCGCGACAGGTCGTTCAACGGGGCGCTAAGACCTTGCAGGACGGGTCCGAGGGCGGTCGCCCGCGCCAGTCTCTCCACGAGCTTGTAGGCGATGTTGCCCGCGTCCAGAGAGGGGAAGACCAGGACGTTGGCGCGGCCCGCGGCGACGGACCCCGCGGCCTTGGTCTCGGCGACTCCGGGGATCAGAGCCGCGTCCGCCTGCAGTTCGCCGTCCGCGGGCACCTCCGGACACGCCGCGCGGAAGCGCCGCACGGCTTCGCGGACCCGCTCGATCGAACGTCCGTTCCCGCTCCCCAGCGTCGAATACGAGAGGAACGCCACGCACGGCTCGTCACCGACCACCATGCGGCGGGTGCGCACGGACTCCGCGGCGATTTCGGCGAGCCGCCGGGAGCCGGGCTCGGGAACCACGCCCGCGTCGGCGAAGGACAGCACTTCCGTTCCGCGACTCCGGAAGTCGCGCACCTCCATGAAGAACGAGGAAGATAGGGTCCGCACGCCCGGCCTCAGCCCGACCTCCCCGAGCCCGGCCCGGATCACCTCGGCGCTGGTGTGCACCGCCCCCGCGACCACCCCGTCCACGGCGCCCTCCCTCAGCATTGCGACCGAACGGGCGAGCGCCCCGTCCCCCTCCGCCTCGAGGAGCACCGGTTCGACGACTCCGCGGCTCAGCAACCGGTCCGCCGCCTCCGCGACCCTGGGATCCCGGCCTTCCGGGAAGGCGATCCTCCGGCCGAGACGCCGCGCGCGCGCTTCCAGGCGATCGGTGAAGGTCACGAATAGCGGCGCCTCAGGCGGTCCAGCACCACCGGAGAGACGAAGCTGCCGACGTCGCCGCCGAGGGAGGCCACCTCCCGCACCAGCGAGGCGGAGAGGAAGGAGTAATGCACGTCCGGCGTCAGGAAGAGCGTCTCGACCTCCTCCCACAGCTCGCGGTTCATCTGCGCCATCTGGAATTCGTAGTCGAAGTCCGACACGGCCCTGAGCCCCCGGATGATGAAGCGGGCCCCCAGGGTGCGGGCGAAGTCGACCAGCAGTCCCGAGAAGGCGACGCATTCGACGCGCGGTTCGCCGGCGAACACCTCCCTCATGATCTCCAGCCGCTCCGCGACCGGGAACAGGTGTCCCTTCGGTTGCGTGGCGGATTCGGCGACCGCCACGACGAGGCGGTCGGAGAACCGGAGCGTGCGCCGGACCACGTCTTCGTGGCCGAGGGTGACCGGGTCGAAGGAGCCGGGATAGACGGCGACGATGGGACCGTGCGCGTTCATCGGAGGCCGGCTTTCCGCCGAGGCATTCGCCGCATCCCGGGCGACCGGGCGACCGGGCGCCCCGCGGAGGAGCCTTCCCGGGATTCCCGGCGCGCCGCTCCGCGCGGGAGTGCGACCGCCGTGAGGACCGTGTCGCCGTATCTGCGCTGCCGCACGGAGACGTCCGGGGGGAGCGGCTCGTCCACGCGGTGCTCGATCCAGAGCTCGCGGGCGAACGGCCGCCGCTCGAAGGCGGAGACGAGCTCCGAGGCGTAACCCCTTCCGTACGGCGGGTCGGCCAGCGCGACGTCGCAACGGAGGCGGGAGAGCGCGGGCAGGTGCGCCAGCGCGTCCCCGCGCACCACGGTGGCGTCGCCGTCCGCCTCCAGCGCCCGGATGTTCCGCTCGAGAACGCAGAGGGCCCTGCGGCTCCGTTCGACGAAGGTGACGTGGGAGGCGCCCCTGCTGAGCGCCTCCAGCCCGAGAGCCCCCGACCCGGCGAAGAGGTCGGCCACCTCCGCGCCCTCGATCCGGGGCCCGAGGATCGACATCCACGCCTCGCGCACGCGGTCCGCGGTGGGTCGCGTTCCCCGGTCCCGAACCGGGACCAGCCTCCGGCTCCTCCACTTTCCGGCGACGATTCGCAACCTGGGTTCCTCGGCGTTTCGTGAACGTAACGTTGTCTCTTGCGGAGCGAAGCGATACGGCGCGGGCGCGCCGCCGCCGGTCATTCGCACGGCCGGACGTCCACTACCTTCGCCTCGATCGCGGTGCGGCCCCTGAAGGTATTCTCGAGGAGATTGAAGGCAACGTCCACCGGCCCGCTTCCCAGCGTCTCCGGCGGCAGCCGGTCCGCGAGACGGAAACCGATCGCATCCAGCCCCGTTCCGTCGCGCACCATGCGAAACTTGAGGTGGCCGCCCTTCAGCGTCCGCGGGGGGGCCGCCAGCCGGACGCCCCGGGCCATGAAGACGGGCTCGGGGTTGCCGCGGCCGTAGGGTCCCGCGTAGCGCGTGTAGCGGCCGAGGTCGAGCGTGACCTCCTCCAGGCCGACATCCAGATCCACATCCAGCGTGGGGCGCGGTTCCGCGCTCCCCAGGCGCTCGCGGGCGACGGCCTGGAACGCCTCGCGAAAGGCGTCGACGCGGTCGCGGCGGATGTCCAGCCCCGCGGCCTGGCGATGGCCGCCGAAGCGGTCGAGGTGTCCGGCGCAGGCGGAGATCGCGCCGTGCAGGTCGAAGGGCGGAATCGACCGCGCGCTCCCCCGCCCCACGTCCCCGTCGAGCGCGATCACGACGGCGGGGCGGTGAATCCTCTCGGCCACCCGCGACGCCACGATGCCTATCACCCCGGGGTGCCATCCGTCTCCGGCTACCACGACCGCACGGTCCCGGCGGGGGTCGTAGACGGAAGCCAGCGCGGCGAACGCCTCGTCGGTGATGCGCCCCTCGACCTCGCGGCGCTCGGCGTTGTTCGCCTCGAGCACCCCGGCCAGACGGCGCGCCTCGCCGGGCTCCGGCGCGAGGAGCAGGCGCAGCGCCGTCTCCGCGTCCCCCACCCGCCCGGCCGCGTTGATGCGCGGACCCAGCCCGAAGGCCACGACCCAGGCCTCGACCTCCCCGCCCGGCCCGGCCTTCGCGCGCTCCATGAGCGCCCGGAGGCCCGGCCGCCCGGTCCGCGCCAGCGCGCGCAGTCCGTACCGGGCCAGGATCCGGTTCTCTCCCCGCAACGGCACCTGGTCGGCGATCGTCGCCAGCGCCACCAGGTCCAGGTATTCCCAGCTCTCGCCGGGGGGCCGCCCCAGGGTGCGCGCCAGGAGCTGGCCGACCTTGAAGGCCACCCCCGCGCCGCAGAGTTCCTTGTTGGGGTACGAGCACTCGGGGCGGTTGGGGTTGACGACGGCCAGAGCGGCGGGAAGACGCGGGCCCGGGGCGTGATGGTCGGTCACGATCACGTCCATTCCGGCCTCGGCGGCGAGCCGCGCCGGTTCCAGCGCGACGATGCCGCAGTCCACGGTCACCAGCACCGACGCGCCCCGTGCCGCAGCCCTCTCCACCCCGGCCCGCGAAAGGTCGTAGCCGTGCCGGAGACGGTCCGGCACGATGGCCTCCGCCCTCCCTCCGAGCGCCCGGATCCACAGCGCCAGCAACGCTGCACCGCTAGTGCCGTCCACGTCGTAGTCGCCGTGGACCACGACCTTTTCGCGACCTTCAACGGCCCGGGCCAGCCGGCGCGCCGCCGCCCCGGCGTCGCGCAACCGGCCGGGGTCGTGCAGCGACGCGAGGAGGGGGCGAAGGAACGACTTCGCGGCGTCGGGGGTGTTGCGCCCCCGGACCGCCAGCAGCCCGCACAGGGCCGCGGGCAGCTTCAGGCTGCGCTGCAGATCGCGAACCGCGCTCCCGTCCGGAGGGGGACGAAGCCGCCAGACCGGGCGCGGAAAGAACGCGGACTCCCCGGCGGCGGGGGCCGGACTCACCCCCCGGCGGCCGGCGCGGGCGAGGTCACGATCAGGCCGCACGCCTCGCAACGGGCCAGCGGCGCGCGGGCGCGGATGTCGTTCTGGAGCTGCAGGGGGATGACCGAATAGCAGGATCCGCACGCGCCGTCGTCGGTCATCGGCGCCACCGCCGGCCGGCGGCCTCCGCGGGCGAGGTGGTCGTACACGCGCAGGTATCGCGGGTCGATCGCGGCCGCGACTCCTTCGCGGCTCTCCTCCAGCGACGCGACCTCCGACAGCGCGAGCTCCCGCTCCGCCACGAGTTCGTCCCTGCGGGGATCGACGGCGGCACGGGCCCGCTCCATGGCCGCCCGCTGTTCGGCAAGCCGCTCCTCTAACCGCGAGATCTGGTCCAGCAGGTTCACGACCTCCTGTTCCTCCTGGTCCAGCGCCCTCCGCACAAGTCCCAGTTCGGCCTGAACGGCCGCCTCTTCGCGCACCGTTCGGACCAGCTTCAGGCGCTCCTCGAGCCGTTGGGCGCGAACCGCCTTTTCCTCGGCCGCGAGCTGCAGCCGGCGCTCCTCCAGCCGCAGGTCGCGGAGCCTGCCTTCGGTCGTCTCGGCTTCCCCGGCCAGCTCGAGGGCCGGCGCTTCGATCTCCTCCAGCAGGGGACCGTATGCATCGATGCGGTCCCGTGTTTCCCGGATTCTGCCGTCCATCGTCTGGAGCTCCAGCAGACTGCTGGAGACCGGGCCGCTATCGACCGTCACTCCGCGTCGTCTCCCTGTTCTCGGGTTCTCCCCAACGCCAGCAGCTTCCTGGCGGATCTGCGCCCGTCGTCGGACAGCGCGCGCTTCTCTTGCATCAACCGCTCCTTGTCCCGGACCAACCTGACCTGTTCCCCCGTTCCGGCCCGCCGGATCTCCCGCTCGATCACCTCGAGCCGGCGGTCGATCCGATTGGCCTCTATCCTCGCAACCGCGTCGGCGAAGACCTGCGCCGGAGACGCCAGCGTCTCGGGATCGGCCATGAGCCGCTCGAAGCGCCGAACGGCTTCGGGCATGGCGTCGTCCGGCATCGCCAGGAGCTCCGGGTCCGCAGCCAACGCCTCGAAGATTACACGGTAGGCCGCGTCCTCCAAGTCGGACGGCCCTACGCGCTCCACCGCCTTGTCGATCCAGCCGCGGTCCTGGACGAGCAGGAGGAGCAGGGTTCGCTCCTCGCCGTGGCCGTGAAGGCGCGGCGCCGGGCGCCTTCGCCGGGGCGGCCCCGCGCGGCCCCCGCGTAGAGGCGCCGGCGCCACCTTCAGCTCCTCGAGCAGCGTCTCCGTCCGCACTCCCGTGAGTTCCGCCACCCGCGTCACGTAGATGTCGCGAAGCGAAGGGTCCCGCGCCGCCCGCAGCGTGGGCAGCAGCTTGTCCCTGGCACGGATTCTCTTGAGGTTCGACTCGAAGTAGCCGCGTTCCTCCAACATGGCGATCTTGCGGTCCAGCACGTCCATGGCCTGTTCCACGAATCCGCGGACGGCCTTCGCCCCGCCGGAGCGGGCCACCGAATCGGGATCTTCGCCGTCCGGAAGAGTGACGACCGCGGGGTGCAGCCCCTCGCGCAACAGCGTGTCCGCGGCCCGGAACGTCGCCTTCTGCCCGGCGGGATCGCTGTCGAAGAGCAGCCGCACCTGGGTCGCGTACGGCTTCAGGAGCCGGGCGTGCGACTCGGTCAGGGCCGTTCCCAGCGGCGCGACCACGTTGCGGATCTCCACGGCGGCCAGCGACACCACGTCCATGAAGCCCTCGACAACCAGGACGGAGGCGTCCCGCCGGATCCGGTTGCGGGCCCAGCTCAGGCCGTACAGCACCTCGCCCTTGTGGAATATCGGGCTCTCCGGCGAGTTCAGGTACTTGGGCGACCCCTTGCCCGCCTCGCCCAGAAGCCGGCCGCCGAAGGCGAGGACGCGCCCCGTCACCGACTCGATCGGGAAGATGACGCGGTTGCGGAAGGCGTCGTAAGGCTCGCCTCCCTTCTCGCTCCTCTTCAGCAGACCGAGCTCGAGCAGCATCCCTTCGTCCAGTCCGTGGACCGAGGCCGCCTCGCGGAAGGCGCCCCACTCGTCCGGCGCGTACCCCAGTCCGAAGCGTTCCCCCGCCTCGCGGCCGATGCCGCGTCCCTCGAGGTAGGCGCGGGCCGGCTCGCCGCCCTCCCACTCCCAGAGCCGCTCCCGGAAGAAGGAGGCGGCGTACTCGGACGCCTCGTGGTAGGGGCGCCACGGATCGTCGCGCCCGCGTCCCGTGCGGACCTCGCGCACGTCGACTCCGCTGCGCGCGCCCACGTGCTTGACTGCGTCGACGAAGCTCATCCCCCGGTGCTTCATCAGGAAGGAGAAGACGTCGCCGGATTCGCCCGACGAGAAATCGTGAAAGAACGCCTTGGCGGGGATCACGTAGAAGGAGGGGGTCTTCTCCTTCTTGAAGGGGCTGAGTCCCCGGAACTCCCTCCCCGCCTTCCTGAGCTGGACGAACTCGCCGATGACCCCGACTATGTCCGCCCGGGCGCGGACCTCCTCGACGACGTCGTCCGGGATCATCCTACCGGATCCTCGCCACCGTGACCCCGAAGCCGCCCTCGCCCGGCCCCCCCGCGCGGAAGCGCTCCACCCTCTCGTCCCGGCCGAGCACGGCGGCCACCCGTGCGCGCAGCGCCCCCGTCCCCTTGCCGTGAATCACTCTCAGCTCGCGCAGGCCCGCGACCGCCGCCGCGTCCAGGGCGCGCAAAAGGGAGAGCTCGGCCTCGCCGGCGCGCCGGCCCCGCAGGTCCACCTCCGCGGCCGGGTCCGCCGCGGGGGCGGTCCAGCCCGTCCGGGCCGGCCTCGCTCCGCCGTCCGCGCCTCCGTCCGCAACGAGCCGGTTCCGCCCCACCTTCAGCCGAACCCCCCCCACATTCACCACGACCCGCCCTCCCTCCTCGGCGACCACCGTGCCGGAGGCGCCCGAACCGACCATGCGCACCCTGGCGCCGCGCCCCAGACGAGGACCCGCGGGCGGACCCTCCCGCGGCCTCGCTCCGGCCGGCTCCTCCAACGCCCGGGCGGCCTCCTCCACCGCCCCGCGCGCCGCGCGCGCCGCCTTCCTCGGCGTCTCGCCCGCCCGCACCCGCTCCTCGAGGCCGGCGATCGCGGCCTCCACCTTCGCGCGCGCCTCCAGGAGCATGCGGCGGGTCTCGCTCCGCGCCCGCGAGGCGTGCTCCCGCTCGGCGCGGCGGACGGCTTCCTCCCGAGCCTCCACCGCCGCGCTCAATGCGGCGGTGCGGCTACGCTCCTCTTCGAGTTCGGCAAGCGTCCGCGAGACTCCCCGCTCCTTCGCCTCCAGACGCCGCAGGAGCTCGTCCAGCCGCGCTTGAGCACGGTCGCGGTAGCCCTCCGCGAGGTCAAGCACCTCTTCCGGGAAGCCCAGGCCGCGGGCGATCGCCAGGCCGTAGCTGCGTCCGGGACGTCCCTTCGTAAAGCGGTATGTGGGAGCCAGACGCTCACCGTCGAAGTCGAGCGAGGCGTTGACGATACGGTTTCCGGGCGCGGCGAGCCGCTTGAGGCCGCCGAGATGCGAAGTCACGACGGCCGTGCAGCCGCGCTCGGCCAACGCTTCGACGAGGGCCCGGGCCAGGGCCTCGCCCTCCGAGGGATCGGTGCCCGCGCCGGGTTCGTCCACGAGGACCAGCGACCGGGGGCCGGCGTCTTCGAGGATGGCGCGCATACTGCGCAGATGGGCGGAAAAGGTCGACAGGCTGTCGGCGATGGACTGTCCGTCCCCCGACTCGGCGAACAGGGAAGCGAAGACCGGCAGCCTGGTGCCGCGGCCCGCAGGCGGAATCACCCCCGACTGGGCCAGGGCCGCCACCAGGCCCACCGACTTGAGGAAGACCGTCTTGCCGCCCGTGTTGGGGCCGGTCACGACCACGACTCCCTCGCCCGGTTCCAGCTCCAGGTCGAAGGGGACCGGTTCCGCGCCGGCGGCCACGAGCAGCGGGTGCCGGCCACCGCGAATGCGCAGGGGCCCGTCCTCCATTTCGGGCATGCTGCCCTCCCACCGGCCGGCGGCGCGGGCCAGCGCCACCCGGCGGTCCATCTCCGCGAGCGCGCCGAGCGAATCCGCCATGGCGCCGGCGAAGGGCCGGCAGCGGTCGGTCAACCCGCGCAGGATGCGCAGGACCTCTCGCGCTTCGGCCCGCTCGAGCGCCCGCACGCGGTTCATCATCTCGATCGCCGAGGGGGGTTCCACGAAGAGAGTGGCTCCGGTGGACGATTCGTCGTGGACGTAACCCCCCACCGCCCGGCGGCCTTCCCGGCGCAGAGGGATCACGTACCGCCCCTCGCGAATGCTCACCGACGCTCCCTCGACCCTGTGTCGCGCGTCCACCCCCTCGAGCAGGCCCTCCAAGTGGGCGACGACCCGGTTGTGGGCGCCCGCGAGCCGCCCCCGGATGCGCGCCAGATCCCGGCTGGCGCCGTCCAGGACGCCACCCCCGGGATCGACGGCGCGGTCGATCGCGGCCTTGAGCTGCGGCGCCGCAAGGAGCCGCGCCTCCAACGCCCGGAGCGTCGGCAGGTCCCCGGCTCCCTCGCCGAGCGACCGCCGCAACGCGCCGCCGGCCCCCAACAGGCCGGCCAGTCCCGCCAGCTCCTCCCCCGCCAGCACCGAACCGTCCACGGCCAGCCTTCCGACTGCGGGCCCGGCTTCCGGAACGCGGGGAAACACCCAGTCCCGGCGCGCCGCGAGGAATCGTCCGGCTTCGTCCACGGCGGCGAGCCGCGCGCGAGCCTCCTCGATTTCCGCGCAGGGTTCGAGGCCGAGCACCGCCTCCCTCCCCGCCGACGTGGCGGCGAACCCGCCGACGTACTCCAGCACCTTCCGGAATTCGAGGATCTGGAGGGCGCGGCGCGACATGCTGGCGGCGGCTCAGCGGCCTCCCAGCTCCTCGCGGACGATCGCGGAGGCGGCCCTCCCCTCGAATCTCCCCCGGATGCGCGGCATCAGCGCGGACATCGCGGCGCCGATGTCGCCAGCGCCCGCAGCGACGATCTCCCGCACCATCCCGCGCACCTCGCCGGCGGAGAGCTCGGCCGGCAGATAGGCCCGGAGGATCCTGGCCTGCGCTTCCTCCCTCTCGGCGAGCTCCGGCCGGCCGCCGCCCCTCATCTGCTTCGCCGCGTCCAGCCGCTGCTTGACCGCGCGGGCGAGGACGCCGCGAACGCCCTCGTCGTCGAGGAGAGCCTTCGCCTCGATCTCCCTGTTCCGCACGTCGGCCAGCGCGGTGGAGAGAACCAGCGTGCGCTCCCGGTCCCTTCCGCGCCGGGCGTCGTCGAGGTCCGAACGCAGCTTGTCCTTGAGCGAGTTCTTCACGGTGTCCTCCGTACGCGTTGGCCGGCGGTGGCCGGATTCTACAATATGGGCAAAGACCGCGAGGCGGGGATCATCGTCTTCGGCCGGGCGGCCTCTCCGCCGGGAAGACCGGCGGATCCGAGCCCCCGGCGCGACCGCCGCACCGCCGGAACTCGGCGGCCCCTCCTCCGGCAGTCCCATTCAAGCATGGGGAGAACCGCGGGAACCCGGTAGTGTACCGACGGCTCGCGGAGACGCCCGGCTGCGCCGCGACCCCGCCGGGCGGCCGCGGCCCTTGCGCCACCCATCTTCTTCGACCACTCGCCGGACCGGGAGGAGCATGGCGGGAACGACCGAGTGCGTAGTCGACATCCTACGGCGGTGCGGCCCCGGCATGCTCCCGTCCCGGCTGCTGCTGAGGGAGCTGCTTCGCCGCCGCCCGGCCATCGCGTTGAGCATGGAGAATCTCCGCAGGCTGGCGGAGGAGTCGGAGGATCGCATGCTCTACCTGCGGGTGGAGCTGGACTCGCTCGAAGAGCACGCGGACGCACCGCCGCTGGACAGCTGGGTGGTCCTCGCGAACCCCCGGGACGCACCGGACCGACCCCTGCTCGACCGGTCTCTGTGGGAGAGCCTAGTGACGCTGGCTCTCGAAGTCGACCCGGCGTCGCGCCTCGATGTCTGCAGGTGGGCGATCAAGGCCGAACAGGCCCGGAGACTGGCAGTCCGTGGATAAAGCCGCCCGAGCACCGAGAGCGGCGAGGCGCCAGGCTGGCAAGGCGCGACGAAGGGGGAATAGCAGCGCTATTCGCCCGAGGAGCAA
>JAPPNM010000091.1 GCA_028873825.1 Gemmatimonadota bacterium
CCTTCGTCGCGCCTTGCCGGCCCGGCGCCTCGCCGCTCTCGGTGCTCGGGCGGCTCTGTCCACGGACCGCTAGGGTGGCGCATCCGGGCGAAGACCTCCCGAGGGTCTTGAAGGCGCGGCTGGAGAAGCTGGCGGCGCTGAAGGAGCGGGGCATCGAACCGTTCGCCTACTCCTTCGACGTGACCCGGCACGCGACGCCGTCGGTGGCCGCGTTCGAGGAGCGCGAGGGGGAAGCGGCGGACGGAGAGAGGCGGAGGGTGGCCGGGCGCTGGGCGGGTCGCGTCGCGGGCTTCCGCTCGCACGGAAGGAGCGCCTTCGCCGACCTGGAGGACCACACGGGCCGGGTACAGGTCTACTTCAAGCGCGACTCGCTCGGAGAGGACTCGTATTCGCTTCTTGCGCTCCTGGATCTCGGGGACTGGATCGGGGTCGAGGGAGAGCTCTTTCGCACCCGGACGGGACAGGTGACGATCCTCGCGAAGGACCTCCGGCTTCTGGGCAAGTCGCTGCGTCCGCTCCCGTTCGGGAAGGTGGAGACGGACCCCGGGACCGGCCGGGCGATCACCCACTCGGGCTTCGCGGACCGCGAGTCGCGCTACCGGCAGCGCTACGCGGATCTGGCGGTCAACCCAGGGGTCCGCGAGGTCTTCAGGGCGCGGACGCGGATCGTTACGGCCATCCGGCGCTTCCTGGACGACCTCGGCTTCCTGGAGGTCGAGACGCCCGTGCTGCAACCGCTCTACGGGGGCGCTTCGGCGCGGCCCTTCGTCACCCGCCATCTGGCCCTGAACCGCACCCTCTATCTGCGCATCGCCGACGAGCTTTACCTGAAGCGGCTCATCGTGGGCGGCTTTGACCGGGTCTACGAGATATCGAAGGACTTTCGCAACGAGGGCATCGACCGCTTTCACAACCCCGAGTTCACGATGCTGGAGTTCTACCAGGCGTTCGCGGACTACGAGGACATGATGGGGGTGGTGGAGCGCCTGATGACGACTGCGGCGCAGGCGGCCGGCGGCGGCTTCGGTCGCACCTTCCACGGGGTGGAAATTACGCTGGCTCCCCCCTTCCGCAGGCTCCCGTTCGTGGACAGCCTGGCCGAAGCGCTGGGCACGGATCCGCTGGATGCGCCCGTGAACGTTCTGCGCGCGCGGGCGGAGGAGCAGGGCGCGGGCGATCTGGAGGGCGCCGGGCGCGGCAAGCTCCTCGACCGGCTCTTCGGCGAGCTGGTCCGGCCCGGGCTCGTGCAACCCACCTTCGTGGTCGACTATCCGAAGGAACTGAGCCCGTTGGCCAAGGCGAAGAGGGGCGAACCCCGCCTCACGGAGCGGTTCGAACTCTTCGTCGCCGGGGAGGAGCTGGCAAACGCCTTCAGCGAGCTTAACGATCCGATCGCGCAACGGGCCCGTTTCGAGGACCAGGCGGCCCTGCGGGCTGCCGGAGACGCGGAGGCCCAGATGGTGGACGAAGACTACATCAGGGCGCTGGAGTACGGGCTGCCCCCCACCGGCGGGGTGGGAATCGGCATCGACCGGCTGGTCATGCTGCTCACCGGCCAGACGTCGATCCGCGACGTGATCCTCTTTCCGACGCTGCGTGAAGCCGAGTGAGGGCGCGCGCGGGGCCGGCGCGGACCGCCGGGCCGCGTGGGCCGGGCCGGTGAGATCGCGGACTCGCCTGGCCTGGTACCTCGCGCGCCGCTACCTGCTGGCGTCACGCGGAGGGGGACGGCTGCTCTCGTTCATTACCTGGATAGCGCTCGGGGGAGTCGTCGTGGGCGTCACCGCGCTCGTGGTGGTGATCGGCGTGATGACGGGGATGCAGAACGAGCTGCGCGCCACGATCCTCGGGTCCAGGCCGCACATCCTGGTGCGGCAGTCGGGCGTTACGCTGCGTCTGGACGACTGGGAGGGCGTGACGGCAACGGTGGAGTCGGTCGAAGGCGTGGTCGCGGCGGCTCCGGTCACCTTCACGAGGCTGGCTCTGGTGCGCAGCGGCGGCGGCCGGGACTACGCCGAGGTCGTGAACCTGTTCGGGGTGGATGCCGGCGGAGAGGGGCCCCCGGTCACGGCGATGGAGGACAGCCTGCGGAGCGGCTACCTCTCCCTGAAGAAGGAGCCCGGGGGGCTGACGCGGCTCGTGCTGGCGAGCGGCATCGCCGAACGCATGAGTCTCTTCGCGGGAGACACGGTCAGGGTGGTCTCGCTCGAGAACATGCGGGTGAGCCCCAACGGGGACCTCGTGCCGCGCGCGGCGGACTGGGTGGTGTCGGGGATCTTCTCCACGGGAATGTACGAATACGACCTGAACAACGGATACGCCGCGATGGCCGACGTACAGCGCCTCCTGGACCTTGACGACGGTACGGCCTCGTGGGTGGGGGGACGGGCCGAAGACCCCTGGGACGCGGCCGCCGTGGCGGATTCCGTGCGGGCGGCGCTGGGCGGCTGGCCCTACGTGGTCGAGCCCTGGACGCAGACGGACCGCGCGCTGTTGTCGGCGCTGAAGCTGGAGAAGCTGGCCATGGGGGTGATCGTCTCGCTGATCGTGGTGGTCGCGGCCTTCAACATCGTGAGCACGCTGGTGATGGTAGTCGTCAACCGCACCCGGGAGATCGGGATCCTCAAGGCGATGGGGCTCACGCGCCGGGACACGCTGCGGGTGTTCGTGTTCCAAGGCCTGTGGCTCGGCGTAATCGGCACGCTGGCCGGCCTCGCCTCGGGGCTGGCCCTCGCCGTTCTCATCGAACGCTACGGACTGATCCCCATTCCCCCGGACGTCTATTTCGGGGTGGAGAGGCTGCCCGTGGCGCTGTCGCCGTGGGACATGGCGTGGATCGGCGGCGTGAGCTTTCTGATATCCCTCCTGGCAACCGTGTACCCGGCCTGGCAGGCCTACGGTCTGGAGCCGGTGGAGGCGATCCGCCATGAGTGAGACGGGAACGCCGTCCGCGCACCCGGCGGACCGGACCGGCCGGCGGGCGGAAGCGAACGGCCGCGCCGGAGAGACTCCGCCACTGGAAGCCATAGGGCTTCACCGCACCTACCGCGGCGTCGCCGGGCCGGAACTGCACATTCTGCGCGGGTTGGACCTTGCGCTGGCCCGGGGCGAGTCGGTGGCCATAGTGGGGGCCAGCGGCGCGGGGAAGTCGACGCTCCTGCACCTCCTCGGCGCACTGGACAGACCCTCGGCGGGATTGGTCCTGGTCGGCGGGACCGACATCTCCACGCTGAACGACGAGGCGGCGGCGGAGCTGAGGAACCGGCGTATCGGCTTCGTCTTCCAGTTCCATCACCTGTTGCGAGACTTCACCGCGTTGGAGAACGTCGCGGTTCCGGCGCTCATCCGCGGCGACGATCCGGCCGGAGCGAAATCGCGGGCCGCCGGCCTCTTGCGGCAGGTGGGGCTCGGTGGCCGCCTGGGGCACAAGCCGCGCGAACTCTCCGGCGGCGAGCGGCAGAGGGCCGCCGTCGCCCGCGCGCTTGTGAACGAGCCGCTTATCCTCCTGGCCGACGAACCGACCGGGGACCTGGACGCGGACACCAGCGGCGACGTCCAGGATCTGCTCCTGGAGATGAAGGAGCGGCACGGAGTTGCGCTCGCGGTCGTCACGCACAACCGTGAACTGGCGGCGAAGGCCGACAGAGTCCTTCGGCTGCGGGAAGGGATTCTCGAGAATGTCTGAACCGGATCGGGTCTGCGACCGGCCCAATTGCGAGAATGCCGCCTCCGTGCATCTCACGCAGGTGGTGGACAACAAGATGTCCGACGAGTACCTGTGCGGGGACTGCGCCGAAGCGAAGGGCATCGGCGCGGTGGCCGCGGAGGGGAGTCCGGTGGCGAATCTGATGGCCCAGCTGGCGGAGGGGGATGCGGAAGGGCAACCGGGCGCCGCGCCCGAACCGTGTGCCTTCTGCGGCCTGACCTTCGACGGCTTCCGGGAGACCGGCCGTCTCGGCTGCCCCCTTTGCTACACTTCGTTCGGATCCGGAATGCGGCGACTCCTCGGCCGCATCCACGGATCCACCCGGCACGTGGGCAAGGTCTATCTTCCCCCCGACCCGCACGCCACCCGAGCGGACAGGCGTCTCGACGACCTGCGCCGGCGCCTCCGGCGGGCCGTGGATTCGGAGGACTTCGAGCGCGCGGCGGTGCTGCGCGACCGGATTCGCGAGATCGAGCCGGCGGAGTCGCCATGAAGGACTCCGGAGCGGTTCGCGACCTCGGACTGGGGTGGCTGGACGCCAGCGGTCCCGACGCCGACATCGTGCTGTCCACCAGGGTGCGGCTCGCGCGGAACCTCCAGGGCCACCGCTATCTCTCCCGGGCCCGGGCCGGCGACCGCCAGGCCGTATACGACAGGATCGAGGGGATCGTGGGGACGCCCGTGCTTCCGGGCGGCACCGAGCTGCTGCGCATGGCGGAGCTTGACGCGCGCGCGCGGCGCATCCTCCTGGAGCGCCGGTTGATTTCCCGCGACCTGCTCGGCCGGGGGGACGGCGGGACGCCCCATCCGTGCGGCGCCCTTCTGGTCTGCTCCGACGAGGCCGTCAGCATCATGATCAACGAAGAGGACCACCTGCGGCTGCAGAGCCTGGTGTCGGGATTGAGCGCGATGGAGGCGTGGAGTCGCGTCGACCGGCTGGACGAGGGGATCGGAGGCGGCCTGCCTTTCGCGTACCACCGCGAGTTCGGATACCTGACATCGTGTCCGACCAATGCGGGGACGGGGCTGAGGGCGTCCGCGCTCGTGCACCTGCCGGCTCTAGTGCTCACCAAGGAGATTGCGCGGGTGCTGGAGGGCATCGATCAGGTGGGTCTGACCCACCGGGGCCTGGACGGCGAGGGATCCGACTTCGTGGGGAACTTCTTCCAAATCTCCAACCAGACCACGCTGGGCAGGAGCGAGGAGGATCTGGTGGAGCACTTCGGACGCACCGTAAGCGCCGTCATAGCGAAGGAGCGCAGGGCGCGCGAGATCCTGCGAGGTGCGGGGCCGAGGACCGAGGACCTGATCTGGCGCGCCTACGGACTGCTGCGCCACTCGCGGCTCCTGACCTACCGGGACCTGATGGAACTCCTTTCCGGCGTGCGGCTGGGGGTTTCGCTGGGACTCCTGCCGTCGCCCGGGGTCGATCTCCTGAACCGGGTGGTGGTGTTTTCTCAGGCCGCGCACCTCGCGGAGGCCGCGGGCCGGGAACTGTCCGGCGCGGAGCGGCAGGCGCACCGGGCCGAGTACGTACGCAGGGTGCTGGAGAGGGAACGCGGGTCCCCCACTACCGATACGCGGCCATGAAGGCGATTATGGTACCTGGGCGAGAGCCGGACGACGTGCCGCCGGAGGCTGCGGAGGATCCGCGAGAATGAACTACAACTTCACCGAGAGAGTCCGAAAGGTCCTTTCGATGGCCCGCCAGGAGGCTATCCGCCTGCAGCACGACTACGTCGGTACGGAGCACATTCTCCTCGGGCTCATCCGCGAGGGCGAAGGGGTGGCGGCCCACGTCCTGGGCAACCTCGATGTGGATCCGGACCGCGTACACGAGAGGGTCGAGGAATCGGTGCGCAAGGGGAAGGCCACCATCGCGCTGGGCGAATTGCCCTATACGTCGCCCGCCAAGAAGGTGCTGGAGTTCGCCATGGCGGAGGCCCGCGAACTCAACCACTCCTACGTGGGGACCGAACACCTCCTGCTGGGACTCCTGCGCGAGAGCAAGGGGATCGCGGCCCAGGTCCTCAATTCGCTTGGCGCGACGATCGACGAGGCCCGCGCCGAGACGCTCAAGGTGCTGGGGTCGGACGCGAGTCCGGGGACTTCGGCAGGCGGCGCCGGCGGGATCGGCGCCGCCGCCGGTGCGATTCCGGCTCCGGGGCCGTCGCGGAGCGGCCGCAAGTCGAAGACGCCGGCGCTGGATCACTTCTGCCGGGATCTCACCGGCCTCGCCCGCCAGGGCGAGCTCGATCCGACGATCGGACGCGAGACCGAAATCGAGCGGGTCACCGAGATCCTCTGCCGAAGGAAGAAGAACAACCCGGTTCTCATCGGGGAGCCCGGAGTGGGGAAGACCGCCATCGTGGAGGGGCTCGCCCAACTCGTAGCCCGGGGCGAGGTCACGGAGAACCTGAGAGACCACCGGGTGCTGGCGCTCGACATGGCCGCGGTGATCGCCGGCACGAAGTACCGCGGGCAGTTCGAGGAACGCCTGAAGGCGGTCATGAACGAGATCACCAGCCACCGCAACGTGGTGCTCTTCATCGACGAGCTGCACACGCTGGTCGGCGCCGGCGCGGCGGAAGGGGCCATCGACGCATCGAACATGCTCAAGCCGGCGCTGGCGCGGGGGGAGCTCC
Source organism: Gemmatimonadota bacterium (assembly GCA_028873825.1). Classification (GTDB taxonomy): domain Bacteria; phylum Gemmatimonadota; class Gemmatimonadetes; order Longimicrobiales; family Gaopeijiaceae; genus Bin94. The sequence continues at coordinate 6,352 of JAPPNM010000091.1, forward strand.
AGTGCATCGGGGCCTCAACGCTGAACGAATACCGGAAGTACGTCGAGAAGGACGGGGCGCTGGAACGCCGGTTCCAGCCGGTGATAGTCGATCCGCCCACCGTCGAGGAGACGATCGCGATTCTGGCGGGGCTGCGCGGCCACTACGAGGACCATCACAAGATCACGATCCCGGACGATGCGCTGTCCCTCGCGTCTCGGTTGGCGGACAGGTACATCACGGATCGCTTTCTCCCCGACAAGGCCATCGACGTCATCGACGAGGCGGGCGCCCGTGCGCGGATCGCCAGCCAGGTGCCGCCGCCGGAGGTCGAAGAACTCAAGATCCGGCTGTCCCGGGTGGCCGACGGCAAGGAGAACGCGATCCGGGACCAGGACTTCGAGCGGGCGGCGCAGCTCCGCGACGAGGAACGGGGCCTACGGCAGCGCATTCGCGAGGAGCGCGCCGCGTGGAAGGAGGAGCGCAGACGCTTCCGTCCGGAGATCACCGTCGAGGACGTGGCGTTCATCGTGAGCCGCTGGACCGGCGTCCCGGTCACGCGCATCCGGCAGGCCGAAACCGCGCGCCTCGTCAACATGGAAGAGGAGCTGCACAAGCGCGTCATCGGCCAGGACCAGGCCATCTCGGCCATCTCCCGGGCCATCCGGCGCAGCCGGGCGGGACTCAAGGATCCACACCGCCCCATCGGCTCGTTCATCTTCTCCGGCCCCACCGGAGTGGGGAAGACCGAACTCGCGCGCACGCTGGCGGAGTTCCTGTTCGCGGACCGCGAGGCGCTGATCCGCGTTGACATGAGCGAGTACATGGAGAGGTTCTCCGTGTCGCGCCTGATCGGCGCACCGCCCGGATACGTCGGCTACGAGGACTCGGGGGCGCTCACGAAGGCGGTGCGCCGCCGGCCCTATTCGGTGGTCCTGCTCGACGAGATCGAGAAGGCCCACGCGGACATCTTCAACATCCTTCTGCAGGTGCTCGACGAGGGGCACCTGACCGACAACTACGGGCGCGTGATCGACTTCAAGAACACCGTGCTGATAATGACCTCCAACCTGGGCGCCCGGAACATCGCCAAGGGCGGACTGGGCTTCCAGCGGGCGGATCCCCGCTCCAGCTACGAGATCATGCGCGACAAGGTCAACGAGGAGATCCACAGGACCTTCAACCCCGAGTTCCTCAACCGCGTGGACGACACGATCGTCTTCCATCCGCTGAGCCGCGCGGAGATCGGGGAGATCGTACACATTCTGCTCGGCGATCTCGAGACCCGGCTGGCGCAGGGAGAGATGTCGCTCCGCCTTACGGAGGCGGCGGTGGACTTCCTGGTGACCCGCGGCTACAACGAGAAGTACGGGGCGCGGCCGCTGAAGCGGGCGATCCGGCGATTCCTCGAGGAACCGCTGTCGGAGAAGATTCTGATGGCGGAATTCGGGGCGGGAGACGAAATCGAAGCCGACACCACGGAGAGCGGAGAGACGCTCGCGCTCAGGGCAGCCTCTCCGAGCGCGACATGACGCGGCGCTGGCGCGGAGTCGTCCTCGGACTCGCGGGAACTGCGGGGGCGCCGCTGGCCGCCCTGCTGCTCGTGCTGGCTCCCGCCGGCGCCCGCGGGCAGACTCCGGCCGGTCTGGTCCGCGTCGATTCCGTCGTCGTGAGGGGCGTCGACCGCCTGACGGCAGCCGACGTCACGGGCGCCTCCGGGATCCGGACCGGAGCCCTCCACAACTGGCTGGACGTCAACAGGGCCCTGAAGAACATCTGGGCGACGGGGCAGCACGAAGACCTGGCGGCCAGGATGGAAACCGTTGACGGGAGGAACACCCTCGTCCTGGAGGTGGTGGAGCGGCCGCTGGCGAGGATCGTGCGCATCGCCGGGCTGGAGTCCGTATCGGACGACGATGTCTTCGGGGAATCCGGCCTGGAACAGAATGCGCCGCTGTCGCTCAACGGGCTCGCGAAGGCCCGGGCCTACATCCGGGAGGAACTCCGGCGGCGTGGCGTTCCGTACGCCCGGATCGACCAGCGCGTGCAGGCCGTGCCGGGGGACGACGGAAGCGTGGACGTCGTCCTGGATGTGGAGGAAGGACAGCGGGTGACCGTCGCGGAAGTCGTCTTCGGGGGCAACGAGCACTTTTCCGACGAGGACCTGCGGGGCGTCATGAACACCAAGCCGGAGGGCTTCCTCTGGTTCCGCTCCGGCGACTACGACGACATCGACTTCGAGGCGGACCTGGAGGTGTCGTTGCCGCTTCACTACAGCCGGGCGGGATTCCTGGACTTCAGGGTCCTGGGCGACACCCTGATCGTGGACCCCTCGAGCGGCAAGGCGCGCATCGAGGTGCAGGTCGACGAGGGGCCGCAGTACCGCCTGGGCGAACTGGTCGTCGAAGGGAACAGCGCGTTCGACGACGAGCGGCTCAGGGCCTACTTCACCGAAGACGCCGGGGGTCTGCTCGCAATCCTCGGCTTCGACGACGAACGGTCCCGCGGGGTCGGGCGCGTCTTCGACAAGGTCGCCTTCGAGGAGTCCGCCGGGAAGATCCAGCAGCGCTATTCCGACGAGGGCTACCTCTTCGCGCGGGTCGAACCCTACTACGAGAAGGAGGAGGACGGCACAGTTCGCGCGGTGTGGCGGATCCTGGAGGGTGAGCAGGCCTACATCAACCGCATCGTGGTTTCCGGAAACGACTTCACCTACGACCGCGTCATTCGCGAGAAGATCTTTCTGCTCCCGGGCGACGTGTACAGCCAGGCCCGGGTGCTGCAGTCCTACCAGAACATCCAGTCGCTGGGCTTCTTCGAAACCCCGCTGCCGCTTCCCGACATCCTCACGACGGAGAGCGGAGACGTGGACATCGTCTTCAACGTCAAGGAGAAGCAGACCGGCTCCGTGAGCTTCGGCACGGCGGTCGGAGGCGGCGTCGGGCTCTCGGGCTTCCTGGGCTACGACCAGCCCAACCTCCTCGGCCAGGCCAAGGCGGGCAGCATTCGCTGGGACTTCGGCAGGTACATCAACAGCTTCACCCTGAGCTTCACCGACCCCGCCCTCTTCCAATCGACGGTAAGCGGCTCGGTGTCGCTGTTCAACTCGACCGACCGCTTCTACCAGTTCGCCACCGGGCGCCGCCAAAGGGCCGGATTCCAGACCCGCTTCGGGATACCGTTCCCCGGTTCGCGGCAGACGCGCGTGTTCTTCGGGTACTCGCTCGCGCGCACCGAGTACGAGGCCTTCAGGAGCGCGAGCGACCGGTCGCTGTTCGGACTGCCCACCGGCCTCCTGAGTTCGTTCTCGGTCGGGATTACGCGGCAGACGCTGAACCACCCGCTCTTCCCCACCTCCGGCTCCCGGCAGAGCTGGAACGTCGAGCTCAACGGCGGCCCTCTGGGAGGAGCAGGGGACTTCGTCAAGCACACCGCCAACGCCCAGTGGATGATCCCCGTCGGCCAGCTGGGGGGTGGCGGGGAAGGTGTGGCGGGGGTCCGGTTCGCGCTGGGTCTGAGCGTCAGGGGCGGTGCCCTGTTCGGCGATGCGTCCGGCTTCCCCTTCGAGTCGTTCTGGCTGGGGGGCGTGCAGTTCGGCGAGCCGCTCAGGGGCTACGACGAGACCACCGTAACGCCGCGCGGCTATTTTCCGGAGGGGCCCGCGAGCGGAATAAACCAGGTCGACCGCCTGGGGAACGCGTTCCTTTCGGCGACGGCGGAATACAAGGCGGTGGTCAATTCCAACCTGGGCGTGTCGATGTTCTACGACGCCGGCAACCTGTGGCACGATCCAGGCGAGATCAATACTTCCAAGTTCTTCCGGGGCGCGGGCTTCGGGGTGCAGCTCGTGACTCCCTTCGGTCCCATCGGCCTGGACTACGCATACGGCTTCGACAAGCCCGAACCGGGGTGGCAGCTACACTTCAAGATGGGTCCGAACTTCTAGCGGTCCGTGGTCCGTGGACAAACCCGCACGAGCGCCGAAGCGGGGAGGCGCCGGGCCGGCAAGGCGCTCCGAAGGGGGAATGGCGGCCCTGTTCTTCCGAGGAGCGACGGGGAGCGAAGCCTCGGAGGGCCGGAATGTACACTGAACATGACATAATGTAATGTTATCCTTACGTTGTGAACGGTCGAGCGAAGCCCTGGAGTGCCGGAACGAAGAGCCGATTCCGCGCGGGGCGGGCGGCCGGAATCCGAATCGATGGGAGGAGTCGAAAGCGATGAGCATTTTTCGGTTGGGAGCGGCCGCGGTCCCGTGCCTGCTCGCCGTGGGCCCCCTTTCCGGGCAAGGCACCAAGGTGGGCTACATCAACAGCGAAGCGATCCTCGCCGAGTACGGGCCGGCGCAGGAGGCGGCCAAGAGCCTCGAGGCGACCCTCGCGGGGTATCGCGCGGAGATCGACCAGCTCCAGGCAGATTGGCAGGAGGACGCGACCGAGTATCAGCAGCAGCAGCTGACGATGAACGCGGATGCGAGGCGAAACCGCGAACAGGAACTGGGGAACAGGCAGGTTTCGATCGAGCAGAGGAAGCAGGAGCTGAACCAGCAGGCCCTCCAGCGCCAGACCGAGGTCTTCCAGCCCATCATGGATGATATCCGGACGGTTCTCGAAGCGATCCGGGTGGAAGGCGGGTACGGTCTGATTCTGGACACGGTCTCTCAGGCCATCCTGGTGGCGGACCCCGCGCTGGAGCTTACTCAGGAGGTCATGGCCCGGCTTCAGGCCGGGAGCGGATCCGGGGGCGAGCGATGACGGCGGTTCGCGGGGCGGTGCCGCCGAACGCCGGAGCCCCCGGCCGGGCCGGGAGCGCTCCGCCTCCGGCGCGATGCCCGATTCGCCCGGCCACCGGGCCCCCGGTCCGATTCGTGCTCGCCCGCGGGCCGGCGCGTTGAACGCCGGGATCCGGTCCGGGTTGCTGACCCTGGCGGCGGCCGCCGAGGCCACCGGGGGGCGAGTTCTCGGCGACGGCAACGTCACGTTTCGCCGGGTTTCTCCGGTTCACGACGCGGGGCCCCGGGACCTCGCGCTCCTGGCCCATCGCCGGTACGCGGCGGATCTCGCGGATTGCGGAGGCCGCGCACTCCTCGTTTCCGAAGCGCTGAGCCGGATCGAGGAGGGACCCGCACACCGCTTGGTCGTCGCCGATCCGCACGCGGCGCTGATCGAGTTGCTGCCGCTGCTGCACCCTGAGCCCGGGCGGGAGGGCGGCGTTCATCCGACTGCGGTGATCCACCCCTCCGCGACGCTGCCGGAGGGTGCGGGGGTCGGTCCCCACACCGTGATCGGGGCCGGGGCGATCCTGGGGGAGGGGGTTCGGATCGGCGCGAACTGCGTGGTCGGAGCCGGGGTCCGCATCGGTGCCGAGACCGTGGTCCACCCGAACGTCACCCTCTATCGCGGCTCGGTTCTGGGGGAGCGGGTGATCGTGCATGCGGGTGCGCGGATAGGAGTCGACGGGTTCGGATACGTTTCGTCGGGGGGCGGGCACAGGAAGATACCCCAGGTTGGAGCCTGCGTGCTCGAAGACGATGTCGAAGTCGGTGCGAACTGCACGATCGACCGGGGGTCGATCGGACGGACGGTGATCGGTGCGGGATCGAAACTCGACAATCTGGTCCACGTCGGGCACAACGTGACCGTCGGGCGGGACTCGATGCTGGTTGCCCAGGTGGGCGTCGCCGGTTCCACCCGCATCGGCGACGAGGTGGCGCTCGGGGGACAGGCCGGGATCTCGGGGCACCTCAGGATCGGCGCGCGCGCCCGGGTCGCGGCCCAGGCGGGCGTGATCGGCGACGTGGGGGAGGGGCAGGTGATCTCCGGGTATCCGGCCAGGGACCACCGGAGCTACTTGAAGGCTATGGCACACCTTATGCATTTGCCCGAGCTTGTCAGGCGCGTGCGCCGGCTCGAGCGGGGATGCGCGGCGCGGACCGCAGGCTAGCCCATGTCGGCCCGGAGGCAGCGGACGATCGCCGGCGAGGTCCGGATCGAGGGGATCGGCGTACACACCGGGCTGGTGGCCCGGCTGGCGATCAAGCCGGCGCCCCCGGACACCGGGGTCGCCTTCACGCGCGTCGACCTGCCCTGCAGGACCCGGGTGCCGGCCCGCCTCGACTTCGTCACCGCGACGGAACTGGGCACCCGCCTGGGCTCCAACGGGGTGGAGATCCTCACGGTGGAGCATGTGCTGGCGGCTCTCGCGGCCCTTGAGGTCGACAACGCGACACTGGAGCTGGACGGCCCCGAGGTGCCGATCCTGGACGGAAGCTTCGCTCCCTATTTCGGCGCGCTCGAAGAAGCCGGGCTCGAACGCCAGACCGCCGAGGCGGAAGTCATAGAAGTCACCGAGGTCGTTTCGGTGGAGGGCGAGCAGGGCGCCGTCTACGTCGCCCTCCCGAACGACGGCTACCGGGTCTCCGCCACTATCGAATTCGGGCACGCGGCGATCGGCCGCCAGCATGGCGGGTTCGTCATCGACGACGATAGCTTTCGCAACGACTTGGCCCGGGCGCGCACCTTCGGCTTTCGGGCGGACGCGGATTCCCTGCGCGCCCGCGGTCTGGCCCGGGGTGCTTCGCTGTCCAACACCGTGGTCCTCGACGGGGAAGGCGTCATGAACAACGGGCTCCGCTACGCGGACGAATTCCTGCGGCACAAGGTCGGGGACATCGTTGGCGACTTGGCGTTGATGGGCGGGAGATTCCGGGGTCACGTCGTCGCTGAGCGCCCGAGCCATCGCGGGAACATCGCGCTGGCGCGCGCGATCCGGGAACAGCACGACCGGCGGCGGCGGATCCGGACCATCGATGTCATGGAGATCCTGGACGCGCTTCCGCACCGCTATCCGCTGCTGCTCGTCGACCGGGTGGTCGAGTTCGAACCCGGAAAGCGCATCCTCGGGCTCAAGAACGTGACGATCAACGAACCGTTCTTTCGCGGACACTTTCCCGACCATCCGATCATGCCGGGCGTGTTGATCATCGAGGCCATGGGCCAGGTCGGCGGACTTCTTCTGATGGACGCGGTTGCGGACACCGAGGACAAGGTGGTCTACTTCATGGCGCTGGACAACGTCAAGTGGCGCCGGCCGGTGACGCCGGGAGACCAGGTCCTCTTCGAGGTGGAGATGGTCAATCTCCGCCGGAGCGTCTGCAAGATGAAAGGGAAGGGCACCGTGAATGGCAGAGTGGTTGCCGAAGCCGAAATGATGGCCAGGATCGTGGACCGATGAGGAGCATGCCCACCAGGGAGCGGGCGGCGGTACGCGTCCACGACACGGCTATCGTCGATCCGGCCGCCGAGCTGGCGTCCGGAGTGGAAATCGGTCCCTATTCGATCGTCGGGCCCGGTGTGAGGATCGGGGCGAACTCGCGTTTGGGCCCGCGGGTCCTGATCGAAAAGGACACGACGCTCGGTACCGGTTGCCGGATCGCCAACGGGGCGGTGCTCGGGACGGATCCCCAGGACCTGAAGTACGAGGGAGAGGAGACCGTTCTCGAGATCGGCGACAGGACGGTGATCCGCGAATTCGCGACGGTGAACCGGGGGACGGCGGCGTCGGGCCGCACCACGGTGGGCTCGGACTGCCTGCTCATGGCCTACTGCCACATCGCGCACGACTGCGAGCTCGGAAACCACGTCGTCGTCTCCAACGCCACCAACATGGCCGGACACGTCGTGATCGAGGACTGGGCCATCATCAGCGGCCTGGTCGCGATCCACCAGTTCGTCCGCATCGGGGCGCATTCCTTCGTTGGAGGCGGTTCCAGGATCAGCCAGGACGTGCCCCCGTACTGCAAGGTGGCGGGGAATCCCTCCCCCAAGCTCTACGGGCTCAACACGGTGGGTATGGAGCGGCGCGGGATCTCGGCCGACGTCCGCCGGTGCCTGAAGCGGACCTACCGCATCCTCTTCCAGTCGGAGTGGAATCTCTCGCAGGCGGTGGAGAGAGTCGAGGCGGAAACCGACCTGATGTGCCCCGACGTGGGGTACTTCCTCGACTTCATCCGGAATAGCGAACGCGGGATCACCTTCTGACGCGGCAGCCGATGGGAGACGCTCTCCCGGCCATGGAGGCGCCTTCCATCGGGGTCGTCGGCGTCGGATCGCTGGGGCGGCATCACGCACGGGTGGTGCGCGATCTCGAGAGGGTGGAGTGCGCCGGGATTTTCGACGCGGACAGCGACCGCGGCCGGGCGGTCGGGGGCGAACTGGGCGTGCGCGCGAGGTCGTCGCTGCGGGAGCTGATCGAGGCCAGCGACGCGGTCGTGGTCGCGGTACCCACCCATTCGCACGAGACCGTCGCGCTGGAGGCCATCGAGGCGGGGGTCCACGTGTTCGTCGAGAAGCCGATGGCACCGGGGGTGGCGGCCGCGAACCGAATCATCGAGGCGGCGGCGGCCCGCGGCGTGGTAGTGCAGGTGGGCCACGTGGAGCGGTTCAACCCGGCGCTGGTCGCGGCCCGGCCGTACCTGGACCGCCCTCTCTTCGTGGAGTCGCACAGGCTGGCGCCGTTCACCCCCAGGTCGCTGGACGTGGCGGTGGTCCTCGACCTGATGATACACGACGTGGACCTGCTCTGCAGCCTGGTCGGCAGACCGGTGACCGAACTGGCCGCGGCGGGGGTGCCGGTGCTGACGCGCCACGTCGACATCGCCAACGCGCGCCTCGGCTTCGAGGGCGGGGCCGTCGCCAACCTGACGGCCAGCCGGGTGTCGGTCACCAGGGTCAGGAAGCTGAGGGTGTGGCAGCGGTCCGGGTATCTGTCGCTGGACCTGGCGGCCGGCAGGGGCGAGTTCCACCGCCTCAGGGACGGTGTGTCGGCGCTGGACGGGCCGTCCCTGCCCGAGGGCGTCCCGGCACTGGCCGGACTGGCCGCGATCGTGGAGCGGATTCCCATCGTCGGCGCCGATTCGGAACCCCTCGCCGCCGAGCTGGCTTCGTTCCGCGACGCCGTCCTGGGTCTGGCGCCGCCACCGGTAACGGGCGAGGATGGACGGCGTGCCCTGGAACTCTCCCTGGCCATTGAGGAACAGATCGAGGACCATGTCGCTCATACGCGTTCGGCGACGCCGTAAGCGCGAGTGGATCGACGCGAGGAAGGGGAAGCCTCCCGCCACCCTCGTGATCCTGCTCGCGGTCGTGCTGGCGATCATCTGGTACCTCGCGCGCGCCTTCTGACCCCCGGCACCGTGCCTCCCCAGGCGGCCCGCGGCATTCCCCGCCTCCGCAACGTCATGATTCTGGCGGGGGAGGCGTCGGGCGACACTCACGGCGCCCGCGTCGCCCGGGAGATCCGGCGCCGCTGGCCGGCCGCGGAGATGGTGGGGCTCGGGGGCGAGCGGATGGCCGCGGCCGGGGTCCGGCTGATCGGCGGGCTCGACGACCTGGCGGTCATGGGGTTCGCCGAGGTTCTCAAGCGGCTTCCCTACTTCAGGAGGATGGAGCGGCGGCTGGTCCGGCTCCTCCGCGAGGAGACGCCCGATCTCGTCCTCCCCATCGACTATCCCGGCCTGAACCTCAGGATCGCCGGGCGTGCGGCCGGCCTTGGAATCCCGGTGCTCTACTACATCGGTCCCCAGGTGTGGGCGTGGAGGGCCGGGCGCGCGGCGCGCCTGTCCCGGATTGCGAACCGGATCGCCGTCATCCTGCCCTTCGAGGCGGAACTCTACCGGCGGCATGGAGGACGGGCCGTATTCGTGGGCCACCCCCTGCTGGAGGGAGAGACCCGGGCCGATCCGGCCGGGCTGGCCCGGTCGCTCGGCGTGAAGGAGGGACGACCCGTTCTCGCTCTCTTCCCGGGATCCCGGGCCCAGGAGCTGCGGCGGCACGCGAAGCCCTTCGCGGCGGCGGCCCGCGAGCTCCAGCGGCGAGTGCCGGACCTGGCCGTGGTTGTGAGCAGGGTGTCGTTTCTGCCGGAGTCGGCGTACGGCCCGCTTCCGTTTCCCGCCACAGGGGACGCGGCCTCGCTCAGGGCGCTGGCGACCGCCGGTCTCGTCAAGTCGGGGACCAGCACCCTCGAAGCCGCGCTGGCGGGGATGCCCTTCGCCGTCGCCTACATCACCCATCCGGCGACGTTCTTCCTCGCGAAGAGACTGGTGCGCGTCCCCCACGTGGCTCTCGCCAATCTGGTTGCGGGACGGCGCGTCGTGGCCGAGTTCGTCCAGCGCGACATGACCCCGGGGGCGGTGGCGGACGCCCTCGAGCCGCTTCTCGACGAGTCGTCCGCCGAGCGGCGGGCAACGGTTGCGGGACTGAAGAAGGTTGGGACCGCGCTGGGGTCGCCGGGGGCGGCGGGGCGGGTGGTCGATCTCGCGGAGGAGGTGCTGCGCGGGGCGGCGGGTTCCGGGGACGCCTGATGGCGGACCGGCTGCGGGGATTCGTGCGCGACTACTGGGCCGGTGACCGGCGCGGACCCGGGGCGCAGTTGCTCGGCGCGGGTCTTGTGCCTGCGGAGGCGGCGTTTCGGGCCGCCGTCGCGGTGCGTACCGCGTGGTACGAGCGTGCCCGTCTTCCGGTCCCGCCGGTTCCGGTCGTTTCCGTAGGCAACCTCACGGTGGGCGGGACGGGCAAGACGCCGGTCGTTCGCTGGCTGGGCGACTGGTTCCGGGAGAGGGGCGCGAGGACGGCGGTCGTCGTGCGAGGCTACGGTAGGGACGAGGTGGCGCTCTATCGCCGCTGGTTCGGGGACGGGGCGGTGTTCGTAGGAGCCGACCGGAACGAGGGGGTACGGGCGGCCGGCGCGTGCGGGTGCGACTTGGCCGTCCTGGACGACGGCTTCCAGCACCGCCGGGTTCGCCGGACGCTGGACATCCTGCTCGTGGCCGCCGAAGATCCCGTGCGCGTGCGGCTGCTGCCCCGGGGGCCGTACCGCGAGCCCCTCGCGGCGGCTCGTCGCGCCACCCACGTGCTGGTGACCCGCCGAACCGCCTCGCGCGCGGCAGCGGCGGAATGGCGCGAGCGGCTGTCACGGATCGCTCCCGGCAACCGCGTGATGGGAGCGGATATGAGAATGGGAGGATGGCGCGATCTGGCCGGTTGTCCGGCCGCCCCGCCCCGCGGAGACGTGCTCGCCGTCTGCGCGGTCGCCCGCCCCGCCGCGTTCGCGGGCGGCGTGGCCGAAATGCTCCCCCGTGCCCGCGTCGAGCTGTTGGCCTACCCGGACCACCACGACTACACGCGTCGCGACGTGGCCGAGCTGCTGGCGCGGCGCGGCGGGCGGACGATCGTATGCACGGCGAAGGATGCCGTCGGACTCGGGGCCCACCCCGAACTCTCCGGACTATGCCTGGTGGCGGGCTTTCGGGTCTCGTTGCAACCGAACGCGTCCCTGTCGGCCGCGTTGGAACGACTTCTTCCGCGGGCGGCCGGGTGCGGATCTCGATAGTGGCGGTCGGCAAGGCCGGGTCGCTCGCCTCGGCCATCCGGGAATACCAGGCGCGCGCGCGTCGCTTCTGGGCGCTGGAAGTCATCGAGGTGCGGCAGGCCCGGGGCAAGGCGGCCGCCCAGGTCTTGCGCGCGGAAGCGGTCTCGATCGGGGCCCGGCTGCGTCCCGGCTTCGCGCGGGTGGCCGTGACCCGCGGCGGCGACAGCTATTCGTCGCCGGAGCTGGCCCGTTGGCTCGGACGGCTCGCGGAGGGGCCGGCGCCCGGAGTTCACTTCCTGGTCGGCGGAGCCTTCGGGCTCGACGAGGAACTCATGGGCGCATGCGGCCGCCGCCTGTCGCTGTCGCCCCTGACTCTTCCCCACGACCTCGCGCGGCTGCTGCTCGTCGAGCAGCTGTACCGGGCCGGGACGATTCTGGGCAACCGGCCCTACCACAAGGGACCGCGGTGACGCCGCGGTGAGCCGCAAGCCCTGGTTCCGCGACTGGTTCGGCAGCGAATACCTGGATCTGTATTCCCACCGGGATCGTGCCGAGGCCCGGCGGGCGGTCGCGTTGCTGCGCGAGGCCACCGGCCTCGGCGCGGGCGCGCGGGTACTGGACGTGGGCTGCGGCCCGGGGCGGCACCTGGGCGAGCTGCTCGGCATCGGGTGCCGCGCCACGGGTCTCGATCTGTCCCGGCATATGACGGAGGCGGCCCGCGCCGCCGTGCCGGGGGCCCTTCTGGTCCGCGCCGACATGCGGTCGCTCCCCTTCCGGAGCGGCTGCTTCGACGCGGTGACCTCGTACTTCACCTCGTTCGCATACTTCGACGACAAGGACGACGACCTGAGCGTGCTGTCGGAGGTGCGAAGAGTCCTGAAGTCCGGCGGATGGTACCTGCTCGACTTCCTCAACGCGGACGAAGTGGTGGCCAACCTCAGGAAGAAGGACCGGCGCACCGTGTCGGGACTCGAAGTCGTTCAGGAACGCCGCCTTGCCGAGGGGGGGCGCGTCATCGAAAAGAGAATCGGCATCGGTGCCGGCGGGAGGGCGCCGCCGCGCGAGTTCGTGGAGCGCGTCCGCCTGTACCGGCCGGGGGATTTGGAGTCGATGCTGCTGCGAACGGGTCTCAGCCCGGGTCCGGTCTTCGGGGGATACGACCGGTCGCCCCACACGCCGGCGTCACCCCGGTACATCGTGCTGGCCCGGTGAACGGGCCGAGCAGTCCGTGGATAAAGCCGCCCGAGCACCGAGAGCGGCGAGGCGCCGGGC
>JAPPNM010000135.1 GCA_028873825.1 Gemmatimonadota bacterium
CCCGATGATCCCGTACTCCTCGGCGTCCCAGTGCGCGATCATGATCGAGCGGCGCGGACGGCACTCCCCGTCGCGGCTCAGCTCCCCGAGCGCCTCGGCCAGGGTGAGCAGCATCGCGGTCCCGCCGTTGGGGTCGATCGCGCCGAATCCCCAGGGGTCGTAGTGCGCGCCCACGATGAACCACTCGTCCGGGAACTCGCTGCCGCGCAGGGTGCCGACCACGTTCGTCGCCCGAGTCAGCTTCTTCGGCTGGTCGACCCGCACGCGCACCGTCAGGCCGGGACCGCCGGTCAGGCGGTAGTCCAGCTCCGTGGCGGCGGCCCAGGTCGCCGGCGCGGCGGGGCCGGTCATGCGCGACAGGATCTCGACCGCCGCCTCGTGGCCGACCGGAAGCACGGGTATGGTGTGGAGGGGGACCTCGGAGGGGTCGAGGCGCTCGACCCGCACGCCGCCGTCGAGGGGCAGGGCCGGGACGAAGGGTGTGAGCGGATCGCCGGCCCAGGGCAGGGTGAGGACCGATCCGCGCTGGATCGTCTGCCCGTTCATCATCGGGCCCTCGGGGTAGGGGGCGAGATCCGACGGGCGCGGATCGTTGAACATGACGACCGCCGCCGCGCCCCGCTCCTCGGCGAACTTGACCTTGTAGCCGCGGTAGTTCCCTCCGTAGCGCGCGATCACGACCCTTCCCTCGATCGACACGCCCATCGAGTCGAGCGCGAGATAGTCCTCGCGGCGGCCCTGGTTGGCGTACACCACCTCGCCGGTGACGTCGCCCGAGCCCGAATACGCGTTCCAGCCGTTCATGAGTTCCGGGTGCCCGGAAAAGCGATCCTCGGGGAGCGCGGGCTCCCGGTTCGAGAGCTTCAGGGCGACCGGGGTAACGATGTGGACCTCGACGTCGTCGGTGAGCTCGGGGAGGTAGACGTCGTAGGGGTGCCGGGCGACTTCGAGGCCGGCGCGCTCCATGGCCCGCGCGATGTACTCGCCGACGCGGACCTGGGCCGCCGAGCCGGCGGGATGCGGGTGCTCGGTGATGATGCGCAGGTGCTCGCGGAAGGACTCGCTCCGCGGCAGCGCGAGGAAGCGCCGCTCGCACGCCAGGTGCCAGGACGCGCGCCGGGCGGTGAAGCCGGCCAAGGCGGTGTCCTGGGGGACGGGCGACGGAGCGAGCGGGGCGACGTCGGGCGGGACCCCTCCGGGGGAGGGAGCGAGGGACAGCCCGGCGGCCGCGAGGAGGGCGGGCGCGGGCGGGGGCGACGGGGCGAGCGCGGGTCCGGCCGCCGCGAGAAGGGCGGCGGGAATCGCGAGGGGCCTGGGGATGCGCGAGGCGGCGGGTCGCATTGTCGGGGGCCGGGAGGGGTCGGGGGACGGGCGGGTGCGGGAAGAACCCCGGGGGAACCGGCGGGCGCCCTCCCGACTGTCACGGGTACCCATATCCCGGAATCCCCGAACTGGCAAGCCGGCGTTCCGGGGCCGGTCATCGTAAACGCGACGGGATTCGAATAGATTGTCCGCACCCGATCCCCCCCGCCACGCACCGACCATGACCAGGAAAGCTCTCCCGCGGGCTGCCATGCACTGGCTCGCCCTCGCCGCCCTCGCCGCCTGCGACTCCGGCAGCGAGCCGCCCCGCCCCGCAGCCATCGCCGTCTCGCCCGCGTCGGCCAAGCTGTCGTCGCTGGGAGAGACGGCCACCTTCACCGCGAAGATCACCGACGAGAACGGCGACGCCTACGCCGGAACCGTCACGTGGTCGAGTAGCGACGCCGCCGTCTTCACCGTCACGGCCCAAGGCGCGGCGACCTCGGTCGGGAACGGCTCCGGAACGCTCACCGCGTCGTTCGAGGACCTCAGCGCGACGGCCTCGGTCGTCGTCGAACAGGTGCCGGTCGCGATCACCCTCACGCCGGACTTCGCGTTGCTGTCGTCCCTTGGCGAGACGGCCACCTTCACCGCGAAGATCACCGACGCGAACGGTTCGGAGGTCCCCGGGACCCTCGCATGGTCGAGCAGCGATCCAGACGTGTTCACCGTCGACACGGACGGTCTGGCGACCTCGGTCGGGAACGGCTCCGGAACGCTCACCGCGTCGTTCGAGGACCTCAGCGCGACGGCCTCGGTCGTCGTCGAGCAGGTGCCGGTCGCGATCACCCTCACGCCGGACTTCGCGTTGCTGTCGTCCCTCGGCGAGACGGCGGCCTTCACCGGGGTGATCGCCGACGCGAACGGTTCGGAGGTCCCCGGGACCCTCGCATGGTCGAGCAACGATCCGGACGTGTTCACCGTCGACACGGACGGCCTGGTGACCGCGGTGGCAAACGGGACCGCCGCACTCACCTCGTCTTCGGGGAACCTGACGGCGCAGGCTCCGGTGGTCGTCGAGCAGGTGGCCGTCGCGATCGCCGTGGCCCCCGATTCGGCCAGGCTGACTTCGCTGGGCGACACGGTCGCCTTCGCCGCGACGATAACCGACGCTCTCGGCTCGGAGGTCCCCGGAACGGCGTTGTGGTCGAGCAGCGACACAAACGTCTTCACGGTCGACGCGCAGGGTGTGGTCACGGCCGTCGGGAACGGGACGGAGACCCTCACCGCGTCCTTCGACAGCCTGAGTTCGGGGATGCCGGTGGTCGTCGAACAGGTGCCGGCCGCCCTGCTGGTAGTCTCGGGCGACGAACAGGAGGGCACGACGGGGACCCCGCTCGAGGACTCGCTGGCGGTGCGGGTCGACGACGCCGGGGGTTCTCCCATAGAGGGCGTGCCGGTCGGCTTCGAGCCCGCGGATGGCCACGGCTCGACCGATCCCGCCACCGCCGACACCGACGCGGACGGGCTGTCCCGAACGGTCTGGACCCTGGGTCCCGACTCCGGCGTCCAAAGGCTGACCGCGTGGCTGGCGCGCGACATGTCGGTCGAGTTCACCGCGTCGGCGCGGCCGCCCGAACCCCGTCCCGACAGCGCCCTCTACCGCATCGAGTTCGAGGCCACCTGGAGCGACTCGACCCATCCCGACGACTTTCCGGCCAACGCCCACTTCTCACCTCTCATCGGCGGCGTGCACAACGACTCGGTGAGGTTCTGGGAGCTCGGCGACACGGCGAGCCCGGGCATGGAGGATATGGCGGAGACCGGCAGGACGCGGATACTCGAGGGGGAGATTCGCGACGAGATGCCCGACAACGCGCTGGCGGTGGTCGAGGGCTCGGGGACCCGGAGCCCCGGGAGCAGCGAGATCGACACGGTGGTCGTCAACACGGAATACCCACTCGTCATGCTGGTCACGATGATCGCCCCGAGCCCGGACTGGTTCGCCGGCGTGACCGGGCTGGCGCTGCTGGACGAGGACGGCGAGTGGGTCGAGGAGCTGGAGGTCCTCCTCTACCCGCTGGACGCGGGCACCGACAGCGGAGGCACCTACACCAGCCCGAACCAGGACACGTCGCCGCAGGAACCGATCAAGAGTCTCAGGGGACAGTACCCCTTCTCGGACGAACCGGTGGGAACCTACGTTTTCACTCTCATCGAGAAGTCCGGCGGAGGGTAGCCTTCGCCGTGAGCCACGCGGGCGGGCGAACGCGCGCCCGCGAGATCGTTCACAAGGGAGACGAGGGACATGCGGATGCGATTCGGGGGATCGCCGTCCGGAGGGCGGCGCCGGAGACCGGCCGCGGGGAAGCCAGGAACGCGAAGCGGCGGAAGGCGGGCCAGCGCCTGCTGCGCCGCGGCGCTCGCGCTCTCTGCCTTGGGCTGCGGGAGCGAGCCCGAGGAGCCCCGTCCCGAGGCGATCGCCATCGCCCCGAAGTCGGCCGCCCTGGTCTACCTGAACGCAACCGCGCGGTTCTCGGCCACGATCACCGACCAGAACGGCGACGCCTTCGACGGCGAGGTCACCTGGTCTAGCGGGGACCGGAACGTTTTCGCCGTGAGCGCGGACGGCGAGGTCACGGCGAACGGAAGCGGCGAGGCGACGCTCACCGCCTCCATCGGGGACGTCAGCGCGACGGCCGAGGTGTTCGTCGAACAGCTTCCCACGGGCATGGCCGTCCTGTCCGGCGACGGCCAAACGGGTGCGGCGGAGAGTCCGCTCCCACAGCCGCTGGCGGTGCGCGTGGTGGACGGCGGCGGTTCCCCGGCGCGGGGAATCGAGGTCGCCTTCACGGCCGCGGCGGGCGACGGCGCCGCCGATCCGCAAGCGGCGGAAACCGGCGCCGACGGAATCGCGCGGGCGGAATGGACGCTCGGGGCCGGGGCCGGCGTTCAGCTTCTCAGGGCGTCTCTGGAGGGAGGCGCCAACGTCGAGTTCGCCGCGGCGGTGGGAAGGCTCGATCCCGCGCCCGACAGCGCGGTCTACCGCATCGTGTTCGACGCCACCTGGAGCGCGCGTACGCACCCGACCGATTTCCCCGCGGGTCCGCACTTCTCTCCGCTGATCGGCGGCGTGCACAGCGACCGGGCGAGCTTCTGGGAGGTGGGCGGGACCTCCAGCCCGGGAATGGAGAGCATGGCCGAGACGGGGGCCACGCGCCTCCTGTCCGACGAGATCGACGACGAGATACCGCACAACGCGTTCGCCCTGATCCGGGGATCCGGATCCGGAAGCCCGGGAAGGGTGGCGATAGGTGACGTCGTGGTTCGGCAGGACTATCCGCTCGTCACGCTGGTCACCATGATCGCCCCCAGCCCGGACTGGTTCGTGGGGGTGACGGGGTATTCTCTCCTGAACGGCGTGGGACGCTGGACCGACGAGCGAAGGGTGGTCCTCTATCCCCTCGACGCCGGCACCGACGACGGGACCGGCTACACGTCCGCGGACGCCGACACCTCGCCCAGGGAGCCGATCGGCAACCTCAGGGGACTCAAGCCGTTCTCGAAGGAGCAGATCGGCACCTTCACCCTCACGCGCGTCGACGGGTAGGCCGGGCTCGCACCGTTTTCCAGGGGTTCCTGCCCCGCCCGGCCAGGGACGAGGCCCGCGGCGCCGGGCTCCAGGCTCAGGACCGCGTTCGATCGCCGCCGGCCGCCTCGCCCGCGTCCGGGCGATCCGGTTAGCTTCACCTTCATGACGCCCGGCACCCGTCCCACCCGCCGCCCCACCGTCCCCGCCGCCGAGGAGATCCTGGGCGGCTACTTCCCGGTCCTCGACCACGGCTTCGTCGCGCTGGTCGACTACATGGGCACGGACGACTCGGTGGAGCGCGCGGCCCGCGTCAGCTACGGCTACGGCACCCGCAAGGTCTCCCGCACCAGGGGTCTCGTCCGCTACCTGCGCCGCCACCTCCACACCACCCCCTCGGAGATGGTCGAGTTCAAGTTCCACTGCGCCATGCCGATGTTCGTCGCGCGGCAGTGGGTGCGGCACCGGACTGCCTGCCTGGCCGAGGGCACGGAGGCGCACTTCGACCCGCCCGGCGCGGAGGCGGGCCGTCCCCGCGAGCTCCGCCGACCCCTCAAGCTGCCCATCGAGGAGATCTGGCGACGCTTTCGGGCCGCCCGAGACGAGTCTCGCCCGGACAGGAGGCCGAACCCGTTCCTGTCCCGCGACCGCGTGAGGCGAATGAAGCTCCGGCAGGTCGA
The DNA here is from genome assembly GCA_028873825.1 of Gemmatimonadota bacterium. Lineage (GTDB taxonomy): Bacteria > Gemmatimonadota > Gemmatimonadetes > Longimicrobiales > Gaopeijiaceae > Bin94. The sequence continues at coordinate 5,572 of JAPPNM010000135.1, forward strand.
CGAGGAGACGCTCGCGCTCGGGCGCACCCGTGTCGTGGACGCTTACCGAAACGGTGTGAAACCGGTCTTCAGGATGGTGCTGGAAGACGGCAAGTCGATAGAGGCCACGCCGGATCACCGATTCCTGTTCGCGGGGGGCTGGGACACGCTTCGCGGAGCGACCGGACTCCGGGAGACCGGCGGGCGGGCGGTCTGGAGGCGGGGGGACTGCTTCGTGCGCGTCAACGGCGCGGCGGAGAAGCGCGGCCGGAGATGGTTCCACGGAGCCGAACTCGTCAGGATCGCCCGCTTCGAGTACGCCGGCGAGCGCGAAACCTACGACCTCGAAGTCGAGGGCCCGCATCACAACTTCGTCGCCAACGGCATCGTCACCCACAACTCCGTCAACGAATACAGCGGCAGGTACAGCCTCATGCCGCTTCTCTTCTACCGCCCCGAACCGGACCAGTTCGCCTTCCAGAGCGCCACCAGCAACCAGGGGCGCGCGCCCGGGCCGGCCGGCGCCGACCTATACCGCGAAGCCGTCCGCCGCTGGGAAGAGGCGCGCGCCCGGGCGGCCGGCGACTACGGCTGGCTGGTCGGCGAGAACGTGGCCCGCGAGCTCGCCCGCATCGACCTGCCGCTCTCCACCTACACCCAGTGGTACTGGAAGATCGACCTGCACAACCTGCTCCACTTCCTGACGCTGCGCGTCGACGACCACGCCCAGTGGGAGATCCGGGAATACGGCCGCGTGATCGCGGGAATGGTCAAGCGCGTCGCGCCGCTCAGCTACGAGGCCTGGGTCGACTACCAGGTTATGGGCGACAAGCTGTCCCACGGGGAGATCAGGGCGCTGGCGCGGCTGGTGGCGGCGGACGGGGAGGGGCTCGCCGCGCGGTCCGGCGCCGGGCTTTCGAACGCCGACTTGGCCGGGCTGGGGCTCTCCGGGCGGGAAATCCGGGAGCTCAAGGAGAAGCTCGTCCCGCGCGAGGCGCCGGACTACGAGCTGGACCTGGCGACCATGCGGGCTCCCGAGGAGGTGGCGGCCGAGATGTCGGAGGCGGTGCCGAAGGTCGACGGGTAGAATGGGGTCGCGGGGCGACATCCAGGGCGTCTTGGCTGCCGGGTCACGGGCGGCGGAAGATCGAAGCGCCGCGAGCGCCGCGATCCACGGAAGGCCCGGTTCCCTATCGCCATTCAGACCCGCAGGGCCTCATACTGAATGTAGTGATCCCGTCTTCCCCGAGAGAATGGAAACGAGTACGCCGTGAACGCGAAGATCGCCAAGTGGTTCCGGGAGTGGGCCGGGGCCGTTGCGGTGGGCCTGACGTTCACCGGCCTCGTGACCGGAGCCACCTGGATTCTCGGCGAACGCATTTCGAACGTCGAGACCCGGATGGGCGAACGCATTTCGAGCGTCGAGACCCGGCTGGCCGAACGCATTTCCGATGTCGAGACGCGGGTGAGTGTCATCGAGACAAAACTGGACCTGCTGTTGGCCGCCAACGGCCTGAAGACCGCCGGCGAACCCCGGCCCGCCTCGGCGGGTACCGGATAGGCACGGATGACTCGCCTCATGCTCTCCCTCATGGGTTCCTACCGGCGTTCTCGCGACTTCAGGCGGTAGAGCACCGGCGCGACGTTGGCTGCATCTTCCATGAGCCGACGGCTGTCATTCGCCGACCACGGTCCTCGAATGCGCGCTGTGTCGGACGTGTTGTGGAACTGGTAGACGACAATCCTCCGCAGCAGCGTGTTGATGACTTGTGCCGTCTGGTTGTCCACCGCAGCCTTGAGGAGCCCCGGATCGCTGTGCCCAGCGCCGAGCGCGTTCCAGTTCGCCTTCGTTTCCCAGCCCGTGCGGGAGAAACGGTACTGCTCGTCGGCGAACACCAGCGCGCCTCCGGCAGCGTGGAACAACCGGAAGGCATACTCGTTCTCTCCGGCGGCCGTTCGGATCGTCAGCTGGGCCTCGACTCGCGCGTACGAGCAGGTCCGTCATGCAGAATTCGGCGGGAACCGCCCTGCTGGCTCACGTAACGAGCCAACTGGCCCGGACCGGACAGTGACCAGCTCAGCATGCGGAAGAACGAGATGAAGTTGGACTTTCCAGCACCGTTGGGACCGATCAGCACAGTCCGCGAACGTGGCTCGAAGCCGACCAGGGAACGAATCGTCTTGAATCCTTTCAGAGTGATCCGCTCCAGCCGATTGCGCCGGGGGCTCGCCCTTGTCCTCGGGACAAACGCCGGGTCCCGGTCCGTAGGCTGGCGTATCAACCGACCGCCACATTCCTCGTGGGGGGCACCTCGTTTCCCATGGTGACGGCACGTGGCGCCCCACAGAGCGGGCAGTCCATGTAAGGACAGATCCATGTGCTCCAGCCGCTTCCTGATTCCATTGCTATCGCGCCTGCCGTGGCGGTGCGTCGTCGAGTCGAGTGTCCGAAGAGTCTCAGAACGGTGATTCCCCAACGCAAGCTCAACGCGTTCTTCGGCCCGTGTCAACGGGGAATCGGCTCCCGGTCGGTCGCTCGGAGCCTCGCCTCCGCCGCCGCCAAGTTCGCTCGCGACGGCGCCGCGAGGCCGGCCGGAGAGATCGACACCGGCATCCGGGGAGCCCGCGACGCCGCGCAAAGCGCCGGGCAACCCGGCCGAATCGTCAGGGCGTCTAATCGCGAACCGTACCACGAGACCCGGCGGGCGCGACCGACGCGCGACATCTACCCGCCGGCCAGACCAGGAGACAACCGGATATGAGACCGACCAGCAGCTCGCAGACGATCGCCGCGGCCACCTTCGCTCTCGCGCTCGTCGCCCGCGCCCTCCCGGCCCAGGAGTTGATCGACTTGCCGGCCCGGGACGCGCGGATCGAACCCGAATTCGAGGAGGTCTACAGGGTCGGGGCCCTCGACGGCGAATCCTGGGAGATGTTCGGCCGCGTCAACAAGGTGGCCTTCGACGCCGACGGCAACCTGTACGTGTTCGACGGAGCGACGGACTTGCTGGGTTCCGGCAATCTGCGGGTCCTGGTGTTCGACGACGCGGGAGGCTTCCTGCGCGAGTTCGGCTCGTCGGGCGGAGGTCCCGGCGAGTTCAGCCGGCCGGTCGGGTTCGCGGTGTTGAGGGACGGAACTACGGTGGTGAGCGACGTCGGCCACGGCGCCTACCAGCTCTTCGATCCCTCCGGGGCCTTCCTGCGCATGGTCCGCACCGGCGACGAGCCCGGCGTCCGGTTCTCGTCCGGAGCCATCCAGCCCGACCCGCGCGGTGAAGCCGTCTTCGTCGGAGGCTTCGGCGTGGGTCCGGGCGTCAGCATGAGGACCGCGGGCGGCGGAGACCCGGCGGCTTCGCCTACGTCCCGTCCGGTCACGAGGGTCGCGCTCGGCGGCGAGGTCGTGCAAACGGACACGGTGGCCGAAGGATGGCTGCCGCAACGGGCCGAAATGGGCGATGTCGTGCCGAACAACCTCCCCGTCCAGTTCACGAGGCTGCTGGGACAGATGAGCATGCCCGCCGTGTTCGAGCCCCGGCTCCTGGTGGGCGTGCTCCCGGACGGCGGCATCGTACACTCCGATTCGTCGGCGTACGCCCTCAAGGTCACGCCGCCGGCGGCAAGGGAAGTCGCTCGAATCATCCGCCGGCCCCTGTCGCCCGAGCCCGTGACGCCTGCGGTCGAGCGGGCGCACAAGAAAAGGACGGCGGCGGCCCGGGAGAAACTCGGCGGAATGGCGGGCCAGGGTGCGAAAATGGTCTTCATGCGGGACCGCGGGGACGGTGCCAGTCCTTCCGCCGAGGCCTCGTTCGAAATCCAGCAGACTTACTACCATGAGATTCCCGTGCTCCGCGGACTTGCCACGACGTGGGGCGGCCGGATATGGGTGCAACGCCGCGGCGACGAGCTGGAAGGCGACGGTCCGATCGACGTCGTGACGGCAAAGGGAGAGTACGTCGGCACTTACTCCGCGAACGCGACCGAGATGCCCGCCGCCTTCGGCCCGGACGGACTGGCGGCGTTCATCGAGTTCGACGAATTCGAGGTCGCCAGCGTCGTGGTGCGGAGGCTGCCGGCCGAGGTTCGCTAAGCCGCTGGCGAGGGTGCCGCGGACCGCTGCCCGGCCGCCGGGCCGAGCCGCACCCCCTCACCCCCCCAACAGCCCCCGCAACCCTCCCGCCCCGCACACCCCCCGCTCCGTCACCATTCCGGTCACCAGCCGCCCCGGCGTCACGTCGAAGGCGTAGTTCGCGACGCGCGTCCCCTCCGGCGCGACCCGCACCCACCGCTCCACGCCGTCACCGTCCACGCCCCGCACCCGCGTCACCTCCTCCGCGTCGCGCTCCTCGATCGGGATCCGGGCGCCGTCCTCGATCGACCAGTCCACGCTCGTCGACGGGACGGCGACGTAGAACGGCACCCCGTTGTCGCGCGCGGCCAGCGCAAGCGGATACGTGCCCACCTTGTTGGCGACGTCGCCGGCCGCGGTGGTGCGGTCCGTCCCGACGATCACGACGTCGACCTCGCCGCGGCCGAGCAGGTGCCCGGCGGCGCCGTCCGGCACGAGCGTGTGCGGCACGCCGTGCTGCGCGAGTTCCCACGCCGTGAGGCCCGCGCCCTGGAACCGCGGCCTCGTCTCGCGCACCCACACGTGGACGCGCAGGCCCCGGTCGTGGGCCAGGTAGACGGGCGCCGTCGCGGTCCCCCAGTCGACCGTGGCCAGCCAGCCCGCGTTACAGTGCGTCATGACGTTGAGCTCGCGGCCGGCGGCGTCGCCGGCCCCCGCCCTGCGCGCGATCTCCCGAAAGACCTCGAGCCCGTATTCGCCGATGGCGCGGTTGGCCCGCACGTCGTCCTCGCATAGCCGGGCGGCGAAGCCGAAGGCGGCGGCCGCGCGCTCGCCGGTAGGCAGGCCAAGCAGCAGCGATCCGGCTCCGTCAAGCGCCCGGCGCAGGTTGACGGCGGTGGGCCGGGTGGCGGCCAGCGTCGCGCGCGCCTCCGCGAGCGCGTCGTCCGAAGGATCCGACCGCATCGCCAGCGCGACCCCGTAGGCCGCCGTCGCCCCGATCAGCGGCGCCCCCCGCACCACCATGTCGCGGATCGCGCGCGCCGCGTCGGCGGCGGTCTCGAGCGCGACCGTCTCGAACCGGTGCGGCAGGACGGTCTGGTCGACGACGCGGACCCCGGTGCCGTCGCCCTCGGCGAAGATCGCCCGGTAGGGAACGCCGCCGACTTTCACGGCGCCGCCCCCTCACGCTTCCGGCCGGCGATGCGGTGGAAGCCGACGACGCCCGGGCCGTTGGCCGGAGGGGCGCCGGCGATCGCGTTGCGGGTCGAGTGAGGCGTACTGTACATCGCGGTTTACATCATGGAAACCATGGTTGACATTCGGAGCTACGGCGACGATAAGATCGCCGAACCCGGCGGGGAGCGACGCATCCCGCGTCGCCCCCCGCCGGGTTCGCCCGGCCGGGCCCGCCGTCAGCCCGGCCTCAGAACCTCCAGTGGCCCTTCAGCGAGAGTCCGTGGCGGGCCGGGGCGCCGACGCTCTGCGTCCGCGTGCCCTCGATTCTCAGGTCGACGATCCGGGAAACCTCGTACCGCATTCCGGTCCCGAAGGCCCGCGCGCCGCCGTCCACGAGGTGCATCCGGCCGTAGGGAGTCCCGTTGAACTCGCCCAGGCCGTACTCGACCTCCGCGTTCAGCCGCCCCTTCCGCATGTCGGCCGCGAGGCCGCGTCCGCCGCCCGCGCCCCTCTCCCACAGCTCCTGCACGCCGCTCGCCGGCTCGCCCCAGGCCGGGACGAGCTTCGCCGCGAACCCGGTGTGGGACTGCGGATCGATCTGGATCAGGCCTCTGATTCCCCACTCCTCGTACCCGCTGTCGCCCGTCGCAAGCAGTCTGCCGTGGCCCTCCATGGTCAGACCGGACGCCGGGCTGGCGTACCGCATTCCGCCGCCGAACTCCATCCCCGCGCCGTCGGTGCCTTCGCCGTCTCCGAAGCGCGCCCCGCCTTCCAGCAGGACGGTGACCTCGTCTCCCGACCGGAACTTGTGCGTCTGCGACCACTCCAGGGCGAACCGCGCCCGTTCCATCTCCAGCGTCAGCGAGTCCATCACGTCGGTCTCGTCCACCTTGACCCGCGACAACCAGCCCTCGGTGCGCACCCGCAACGCCGAGGCGCCGCTCGCCACCAGGATGCGGCTGCCGCCCACCGCCCCCGTCGTGGTCCGGGCGTCGCTCTCGCGCCTGCCCGCGAACTCGTCCTCGACCGCCACCGTGCCCCAGCCGAAGCTCCCCGCCGCCCACACGGCCACGCCCGTCCGGCCCGGCAGCCACGCCAGGTAAGGGCTGACGCTGTTCATCCGCGCCTCGTACGTCCCCTCGACGTCGCGCGCGCCGGTGACGTCGGTGAAGTCGTAGTCGCCCGCCGAACGGCTCGCGGCCATCCCCGCGAGGAAGTCGCGGTGCACACGCATGTCGGCGCCCAAGTGGACGCTCAGCATTCCGCCGTCCCATTCGACTTCTTCGCCGTCCGGCTGGCCCATGCCGGTGTACTCGGCGCTGCCCCAGGCGGCCGCCCCGAATCCGTCGCCGGCGTCCTGCTGCCCCGCGCCGCCCCCGAGCGGCTTCAGGAAGGAAGTTCCGTTGAGCAGCGTGGCCGCGCTCAGGCCGCCGCCGTTGCGCAGATTGCCGACGACCGAGGCGAGCCCCGCCGCCCTGAGCTGGCTCGGCAGGGGATTGCGCGCCGCGACGGCTTCGATCCTCGCCGAGATCGCCCCCAGCGTGCTGCTCGTCGCCGCCGCCGCGAAGTGCGGCAGGATGGCCTCGTTGACTCGTCCCGCGCGTTCGACGGGATCGTCGGTGGAGGCCGTCGCGACCCCCGAGGGATCGCCCGTGCCCGCCACGTTGATGGCCGAGACCCGGTAGTGCCGCGTGCTCCCCGGCCTGAGTCCGGTGTGCGAGTACGCCGTCGCGGTCGATCCCGTGGAGCGCGCGAGGTCGGACCACGTCGCGCCGTCCTCGGAGACCTCGACTCTGTAGCTCGTTACGGGGGCGCCGCCGTCGTACTCGGGAGCCGTCCACGTCAGGTCGATCTGCGTGGGCGAGCTCGCCTTGGCCTGGAGGCCCGTGGGCGGATCCGGAACGGTCGCGTCGGTGGTGGCGTCGGCCACGTTCGACGCCGCGCCCGTCCCGATTTCGTTGATCGCCGAGACCCTGTAGTGGCGGGTGCTCGCCGGATCCAGGCCCGTGTGCGAGTACGCGGTGGTGGTGTCGCGCGTGTTGGCGGCCAAGTCGGTCCAGTCGCCGCCCGCGTTCTCCGACACCTCGACGCGGTACCCCGCGATCGCGGCGCCTCCGTCGAAGCCCGGAGCCGTCCAGGCGAGGTCGATGCGGTCGGTTCCGTCCGCCGTCGCCCTCAGCCGGGTGGGCGCCTCCGGCACGGTGGCGTCGGTGGTGGCGTCGGCCACGTTGGACGCCTCGCCGGTTCCGGCCCGGTTGATCGCCGAGACCCTGTAGTGGCGGGTCGTCGCCGGATCCAGGCCCGTGTGCGTGTAGGCGGTCGCGTCGTTGCCCGTGTTGGATTCCAGGACCCGCCAAGCGCGGTTCCCGTCGACCGACACCTCGATCTTGTAGCCCGTGATCGCAGCGCCGCCGTCGTAGGCGGGCGCGCTCCATGCGAGGTCGATTCGCGACGTTCCGTCCGCCGCGGCGGTAAGCCCCGTGGGCGCGTCGGGAACGACCGGGTCGGTGGTCGCGTTGGCGGTCTCCGACGGATCCTCGCTCTCGCCGGCCACGTTGATGGAGAAGACCCGGTAGTGCCTGGTGCTGGCCGGATCCAGGCCTGTGTGGGTGTATTCGGTGTCGTCGTTCCCGGTGTTGGGCTCCAGGTTCGCCCACGTGGCCCCGGCGTCGTCGGAGACCTCGATCCGGTAGCCCGTGATCTCGACCCCGCCGGTGTAGGAGGGCGCGGTCCAGGACAGGGCGATCTTGTCGTGTCCGCGGGACGCGGCGGCAAGGCCCGTCGGCGGGTCGGGACGATCGGGGTCGGTGGTGGCGTCGGCCACGTTGGAAGCGTCGCCGGCGCCCACCCTGTTGATCGCGGAGACCCGGTAGTCCCGGCGCGTCGCCGGGGGGATACCCGTGTGGGAATAGGCGGTCGCCGTGTTCCCCGTGTTGGACTCCAGCGTCGTCCAGGTCGCGCCCCTCGTCGTGGAGACCTCGATCCTGTAGGCGGTGACCGGGGCGCCGCCGTCGTCGCCGGGCTCCGTCCACGACAGGTCGATCCGGTCGATTCCGTTGGCCGCGGCCGCCAGGCCCGTAGGCGCGTCGGGGACGGTCGCGTCGGTGGTCGCGTGCGCGACGTTCGACGCCAGGCCGGACCCGGCCACGTTGATGGCCGACACGCGGTAGTGCCGGGTGGTGCCCGGCCTGAGGCCGGTGTGGGTGTAGGCGGTCCGGGCGCTGCCGGTGTTCGAGGTGAGCACTGTCCACTCGTCGCCGCCGTCGGCCGAGACCTCGACCTTGTACGCGGTGACCGGGGCACCGCCGTCGTATTCGGGAGCCGTCCACGTCAGGTCGATCCGCGTCTGGCCGTCGGCGGCCGCCGCCAGGCCGGTCGGCGGATCCGGGAAGGTCGGGTCGGTCGTGGCGCTTGCCACGCCCGACGGGTTCCCGGTTCCCGCCGCGTTGATCGCCGAAACGCGGTAGTGCTGAGTGGTGCCGGGGTTCAGTCCGGTGTGCGTGTACTCGGTCGCGTCGGACTGCGTGTCGCTCCTGAGGTTACGCCACGCCGTCCCGTTGTCCGAAACCTCGATCCGGTAGCCGGTGATCTCGGAACCGCCGTCGTCGGCCGGGGCGTTCCAGGACAGATCGATCCGGGACGTCCCGTCGGCCACGGCGCTCAGGCCGCTGGGGGCGTCCGGAATGTCCGGAGCGGTGGTGGCGCTAGCCACGTTGGAGTATTCGCCGGCCCCGACCGCGTTGATCGCGGCCACCCGGTAGTGCCGGGTCGTGCCCGGATCGAGGTCCTGGTCGGTGTATAGCGTGCGCGTGCTCCCCGTGTTGGCCTCCAGGTCTTCCCAGCCCGAGGTGCCGTTGGGCGACATCTCGATCTTGTAGCCGGTGACGGCGGCGCCGCCGTCCTCGTCGGGCGGACTCCAGTCGATGACGATCTGGGTCTTCCCGTTGGCGTCGGCCACGAGGTCCCGGGGCGGCCCCGGTTCGGTCGCGTCCGTGGTGGCGTTGGCGATGTTGGAGGTCCGGCTCCGTCCCCACTCGTTGATCGCGAAGACGCGGTAGTGCCTGGTCTCGCCCGGGCTCAGCCCCGTGTGGGGATAGTCGGTCGCCGTCGACTGCGTGTTCGCCTCGAGCACGCTCCAGGTTGCGCCCCCGTTCTCGGAGACGTCGATCCGGTATCCCTCGATCGCGGAGCCGCCGTCGTCGCTCGGCACCGCCCAGTCGAGATCGATCCGCGTCTTGCCGTTCGCGGTGGCGACCAGGCCGGTCGGCGGATCAGGGACGTCCAGAGTGGTCGCGCCGGCCGAACGCGACGGCGAGCCGGTTCCCGCCGAGTTGATCGCGGAAACCCTGTAGTACCGCGTGGAACCGGGACCCAGGCCCGTGTGCGTGTAGTCGGTGTCGTCGCTTTCGGTGTTGCGCTCCACGTCGACCCACGAGTCCGGTCTCCCGTCTTCCGACACCTCGATCCTGTAGCCGGAGACGGCGGTGCCGCCGTCATCGTCCGGCGCCCTCCATTCGAGCTGGATCCGCGCGGTGTCCAACGGCGTGGCCGCGAGGTTGGTCGGGCGGCCGGGCACGGTGCCGCTGGTGGTCGCGTGGGCTACGTCTGACGCGGGGCCCGAGCCGGCGTCGTTGATCGCCGACACGCGGTAGTGGCGCGTGGTGTTGGGCGACAGGGTGTTGTCGGAGTAGGTGGTGGCGTCGGAGCCCGTGTTGGCCTCCAGGTCTTCCCAGCCCGAGGTGCCGTTGGGCGACATCTCGATCTTGTAGCCGGTGACGGGCGAGCCGCCGTCCTCTTCCGGCTCGTTCCACGCTAGGTCGATCTGCGTGCTGCCCACCGCCGTGGCGTCGAGGTCCGTGGGCGCGCCGGGAACCTCGGCCCGCGTGGTCGCGCTGGCGACGTTGGAGGGGCCGCTCGTGCTGTCGTCGCGATTGATGGCGGAGACCCGGTAGTAGTAGGTGTCCCCGGGATCGAGCCCCGAATGGTCGTAGGAGGTCTGCGTGGACCGCCCGTCATCGATCGTGCTCCAGCTGAGGGTGTCGTCCTTCGACGCCTCGATCTTGTAGTCGGTGATCGCGCTGGACCCGCTATCCCTCGGCGCGTCCCAATCGAGAGCGATGGCGTTCTGTCCGCGCGGCGCGGCGTCGAGGTTTCGGGGGGGGCTGGGGGGGCTGGGGTCGCGGGTGGTCGCGCTGGCGACGTTGGACGGCCCGCCGGTGCTGTCGGAGTTGATGGCGGAGACCCGGTAGTGGAGGGTCGTGTCCGCCGGAAGCCCCGTGTGCCTTTCGGAGGTCGAGGTGGAACGAGTGTTCGCGATCAGATTGTCCCAGTCCGAGGTGCCGTTGGGCGACTTCTCGATCTTGTAGCCGGTTATCGCGCTGCCCCCCGTATCGGAAGGTTCGGTCCAGTTCAGGACGATGACGGACGAGCCTTCGGCCCTCGCCCTGAGGTTGGTTGGACGGCCGGGGGCGCCGCCGACTCTCCTCGTCGTCGCGCTGGCGACGTTGGACGGCCCGCCGGTGTCGTTGTTGTTGATGGCCGAAACCCGGTAGTGGAGCGTCGTGTCCGCCGAGAGCCCCGTGTGCCTGTAGGTAGTCGCGGTGGAACGCGTGTTGGCCCTCTGGTTTGCCCAGGTCGTGCCGCCGTCGGTCGACTTCTCGATCTTGTAGCCGGTGATCGCGCTGCCCCCGGTGTCGGCAGGCGCGGTCCAGTTCAGGACGATGACGGTCTGGCCGTCCGCCGTCGCCCTGAGGTTTGTGGGAGCGCCGGGGGCGTCGGCACTTCGCGTGGTCGCGGCGGCGGTGTCGGACGCCTCGCCCGCGCCGCTCCTGTTGATGGCGGAGACCCGGTAGTGGCGGGTGGTGCCGGCGGAGAGCCCCGTGCGCTTGTAGCTCGTGTTCTTATTACCGGTGTTGGCCACCCGGACGGTCCAGTTCGCCCCTGCGTCTGTCGACTCATCGATCTTGTAGCCCGTGATGTCGCTGGTCCCGGTATCGGCCGGCTCCGTCCAGGAAAGATCGATGGCCGTGTCGCCGTCCGCCCGCGCGGTAAGGCGGGTGGGGCGGCCGGGTCTCGGGTTTCTTGTGACTGCGGTGATACGCCTGGATATGCCGGCGCCCGCACGGTTCAGAGCCACGACCACGTACTCCCAGGACTCGCCCGCTTCGAGGTCCTCGTGCGTGAATTCGGTATTGTCGTGCCCTTCTCCGTCGCCCGACTGCAACTCTTCGTATTCGCCTCCATCCTCGGCCCCCTGGATCCGGTAGCCGGTGATGGGGACGCCGCCCGTATCCAAGGGTTGATCCCAATCCAGCTTGATGGTGGTGTCGGTCACCTCGGCGGCGAGGTTACGGACGGGCCCGGGCCTAGTGATCTTTCTGAGGTTCTCGATCACACGATCTGTGAGCGTGTCGGCGTCATTGCCGGTTTCGTCCTCCAGTGGACGATCAGCCCCCAGATAGGTGAGTTTGACGGTGTCGCCGGGCTGGATCGTGTCGTTGTCGGTGGGGCTGGAGCTGAGGGTTAGGGTCACCATTTCGTCTTCTACGTTGACGGCAATGGGGCTTATGTCATCACGTCGAGTGGTGCCGTCAGCGTCGATTATATCCAGGGTGAACTGATTGTTCGGCGGATCCCCATTCGGGTTGTCGTCCACCTCCTCGTGGAAGACCAGAACGATCTTGAATTCGTTCGCCGTGGCCGTAACTAGCTCTGGGGACTTGTTGTCGACCTCCCTTTCCGCCGATGTCTCGGCGTTCTCGTCGGCGGTGGACTTGGAGGTCACCGCGGCGGCCGCAACGGTCACCGTGATCTTCCCCTCCCGGTCTTGATCTGTCTCGATCTCCACTGTCCAGGCAGTGTCGCCATCTGCAACATTCGTCAACCCCGACGTGGTTGTGGCCCCGTCGACATCGATGTCGCCGAGAGCGAAATCGTTAACCGGTTCCGACCACGAAAACCTGACGGTGAAAACGGAGTCTAGCTTTCCAACTGTCGGCGTGAACGTGATCGCCACCGTCGGAACGGCCCGAACCGGCCGATCTGGAGACACCTCCTCCCCCGGCGACCCCGGACGGGCCTCGTCACCGGACACGGACCCCGCGGCCCGTGCCCCGAAAGCGGGAAGGAGAAGAAGAGACGCAACGGCGAGGGATACGAGGTTTCGCACCGGAAGCTCCTGTTTTTGGGGGTGGGAAGGCTGCCGACCCACGCGCTTGCGGTCCAGCAGCGGTCATCCCCACCTCGCGCGCCGGGGCGGCCACCTCGCTCTATGAAGTTACCTAAATGTGGAGAAATGTGTACTCCCCCCCGCACGGACACCCCCCGGGCACGAGAACCCGGTCCCGAAGGCGGCCCCGTGCGGCCCCGCCCCGCCCCCACCGCACCCCGCGCGAGCCCCCGGGGCTCCCCCACCCGCCCCACAACCCCCCGCCCGCCCGTGTCGCTCGGGTCGCGTCCCACACCCCACGGGTATGCACGGCGCCGCCGACCGTGCGCGAACCTGGCCACGCGGGCGGGCACGCGCCGCGACTCGGCCTGACGTCATTCCACCGGGAGGACAACCGCGTCCGGCGCACCTCCCCCGCACCCTCGCATTCTCAACGGCCGTCTACGCCCCGAAACGACCGCGCTCCCCCCCGGCGTGATCGCCAGACCTCCGCGCCGCAAGACCCCGCCCCCTCCCCCCCCAACCCCCAACCGCTCCGCGCAGACGCCGTCGCGAGTCGCGTCCCGGCCGCGTGCGCGGGCCCGACTATTCGCGTCCACCTAGCCCCCGTTCCGGCGCCCAGTCCCCGATGGGACGGCCGGCCTTCGCCGCACCGGTCTCCCCCCTCCGCCCGCGAGCCCCGGCGGAGATCGCGCGCGCGGATCTAGACGAGAGCGCGAAAATCCGGCGGCCGGATCGGCCGGACGGCGGCTAGCGCACCGGAAACCGACCCGGCCTGCAGGCCAGCCAGCGGCGGCGGGACGGGACCCTGCCGCCGCGCGGGGCTTCCCGGCCGGTTGTCACCGGTGACCCGTCCCCGGGTTCGACGGCGAGGACGCGCCGGATCGGTTCCATCCGGGCCATCCTCTCACAGGCGGTTCGTTGGGCGATTGTGCACTTGACGCACGCGAGGCCGTGCGTTAACGTGCTGTTCGGAAGC
>JAPPNM010000169.1 GCA_028873825.1 Gemmatimonadota bacterium
CTCGACCTTGTCCTTGTCCCGGTAGTGATGGAAGGCCAGGGGCTCGTCCACCCAGAGCGCCTGCTTCCTGAGTTCGCTGTAGACGAACGTTTCCAGCAGCGAGCCCAGGTCGGCCGGGTTTCCGAGCAGCCTTCGCCGATTGATCCCGCGCACCGCGCACATCAGACCGGTGTCGACGGCGTGCAGCTTGGGCGTCTTGACCAGGCGGGTGGCCTCGGCGGCGTGCCAAGCCGGGATGCGCTCCACCAGGAAGAGCTGCTCGAGGAGGGCCAGGTACTTGCCCGCGGTGAGACGGTTCAGGCCGAGCCTGCCCCCGAGATCGGCGAGGTTGACCAGCTGTCCCGAAAGCACGGCGGTCAGCCGGAGCAGCCCGGTCATGGCCTCGACATGAGCGATCCCGGGCAGATCGGTCACGTCCCGCTGGATGAGGGTGTTCACGTACTGCCGATACCAGGCCGCCACCCGTCGTTCGCTCGGCCGCGACACCGGTTCCGGGAAGGAGCCCGTCACGATCCTTCGCACCAGGCGATCCCTGACCCGCACGTCCTCGGCCGACGGCGCCTCGCCCCGGAGCAGGGCGCTCAGGAACCTCGGCTCCCGGCCGGCGATCTCGCACTCCGACAGCGGCGCGAGCCGGATGGCCTCCATCCTTCCGACCAGCGCATCGGAGACCCTGGGGCGCAGGAGCGCATTCGCCGATCCCGTCAGCAGGAAGCGCCCGGGCGTCCTGTCCTCGTCCACTGCCTGCTTGATGGCGAGCAGGGTCTCCGGCACCCGCTGCACGTCGTCCAGCGCAATCCTCCCGGCCGGAAGATTGCGGATGAAGCCGACGGGATCCGCCCGGGCCACCTCCGCCTGCGCGATGTCGTCGAAGGTGATGTACTCCCAGCTGTCGTCGATCAGGTCCTGGACCAGGGTCGTCTTCCCCACCTGCCGCGCTCCCATCACGAACACCACGGGCGTGTCGGCGAGCGCTTCGCGAACGAGGCGGGCGCTGAACCTGGGAAACACGACGGCGAACTCCTGCGCCGGGGGAGGGCTCCGGGGTGGGGCGGGCACGGATCCGGCCGATTGTCAATCGTAAGAGCGTCCAATCGTTATTGGAAGAGCGTCCGGTCGTCGATTGCCGGAGCGTCCGGTCGTCACCGACGAGACTGTCGCCGGCCGGAACCCCTGCGCGCCAACCATGTCACGCACCCAACCCGCCCGTCCCGCAAACCGTGAACTCCCGCCCGCCCCTGCGAATCCGGTAGGCCCGCCGCACAACCGGAACCACAACGTAGTCCCTCCCGAGCGGATACCGTCGCCGAAACGCGATCACAGCACCCGCCCCAACTTCGTCCGGGTTGATCTTGCATTCGTAAGTGTCCACACGCCCCTCGCCCCGGCGGACCACGAAGTCCACCTCGCGCCCTCCCTTGTCACGCCAATAGAAGATGTCGTGGTCCGGATGGCGGAACCTGAGCGAGTCCAGCACCAGGTGCTCCCACAGGACTCCGCGGTCGTCCTCCCTGATCCGGCTCCAGCCGCGCTCGAAGGTGACGAATCCCGTGTCGAAGGCATAGCACTTGGGCCGACGGACGATCTCTCCGCCGCCCCCGCCACGGAACGGCCTCACGAGGTGGATGGCGTGCGCGATCTGCAGCGCCTCGGCGTATGACTTGACGGTGGGACGGCTCAGCTCCGTCGATCGCGAGAGACGGCCGTAGTCGACCTGTCCGCCGCTCCATCTCAACAGAAGGCGCAGCAGCGTCAGAAAGCCCTGGCGATTGCGGACGCGGAACAACTCGAGGATGTCGCGCGCGTAGAAGCTGTCGATCCACTCCGCAAACGATTCCGGGGATTTCGTCTCCGCCAACAGGGCCTCCGGAAGTCCGCCATGCAGCAACCGGCGATCGAAGTCGGGAGTCCCGAAGGGATCGCCGCACTCCTCCCACAGCACCGGGCAAAGGTGGACCGACCGCTTTCGTCCGGTCAGCGAATCGCGGAACTTGCCCGTTGCGGCCAGCGTGGACGAGCCCGTGGCCAGGATCCTGAGATGCGAGTACTCGTCGGCGGCGATCTTGAGCGGCAGGCTGGGATCGGCAAGACGATGCACTTCGTCGAGCACGATCGCGGCTCCGCGCCTCTGGCTGCCGAGAAGGAGCTCGGGATCGGCCAGGGCGCGGGCGGTGGACGGCAGATCGCAGTTCAGGTGGACGACATCGGGCACCATGCCGGCGAGGGTGGTCTTTCCCACCCTCCGAACGCCGGACAGCCAGACCACCGGTCTCTCGGACCACGCGCGCTGGATTCTCTCAAGCCACAGGGGACGCCGAACCATAGACGTATTTTACATTTGGCCGGCGATATCGGCAAACAGGACTACGGGGTCGGACAGGTTCCCCGGTCCCTCGACAAACCCGCGCGAGCGGCGAGAGGTGATAGAGGGGGGCTTCGGCGCTTACGGTAGCTCGAACGAACTTCCGGGATACCACACTTTGGAGAATTCGCCCCTCGTGGCATATATTGTTCCCTCGTTGGACGCTCACCGCGAAAAGGAGCCGGCATCATGATTCGCGTTCCCTTCCTCCCGCTCCCTCCCCGCCGCCCCGCCCGCGCGAAACGCACGCGTCCGTCCCCCGGCCGCCGACGGTGCTCGCGCGGGCCGGTCCGCCGGCTGCCGGGCATGCTGGCCGCGCTCGGCGCAGCCGCTTCCGCCGGCTGCGACGAAGGTCCCGTGGTCGCGGACCCCGAGCGCTTCGTCGGCCACATCGATTTTTCCGATATCGGCGACCTCGCGCCCAGGATTCCCGCGACGGCAACGACCTCCGTCCCCCTTCAGGTAACGGTTTGGACATGGGGGGGAGGCTGCTATGAGCCCGGCGAGACCGAGGTGGCCGTTGACGGCCGGACGGCGGTGGTGACGCCGTACGACTACGTCGACACCAGCACCGGCGTATGCACGGACGACCTGAGGTTTTTCGAGCACAGTGCGACGGTGACCTTCACGGATCCGGGGCCCGCGGAGATCGTGCTTCGGTACAGCACCGACTCCGGCAATCGCACTGGGGACGGGCGCGCGACCTATACCGTGGCGGTATCGTAGTTCACCGATCCTCGGGTCACCAATCCTGCAGCAGTATCCGCGTCGGCCCCGTCACGGTCAGCTCCATCGCTCCCATCGCTCCCATGGACAGGGTCCCCTTCATGTCCCGCTCGTATTCCGCGTAGACCACCAGCCGGCGTTCGGGGTGCCAGAGGATCAAGCCCTCCGCCGAGCCCGTCATCTTCCGGGTCATCGACATCCCCCCCTCTTCGATGGCGTCCTCGGTCGTGAACTCGGTGGTCGCCGCGATATGCACGAGGTTCCGTCCTTCGACCGCGGTGTCGCCCACGAGGGTGTAGGCGCTGATCGCGGTGACGTTCGCCGACTGGCCTTCCGTCCCGGTCGACGATGTCACCGTGTCCACCCAGCTGGAGCCCGGATCCGCGTCGCCGCCGGGCAGGCGGGGGAAGAGAAGGTGGCCGAGGCCGGGGAAGGAGGACATCGTGGCCACGGGGCCGGAGACCTCCGGGAACGACGCGAGCTCCTCGACGCCGTGCCGGCCGAGAACGACCTCGAGGTTTCCGTTCAGCTCGTCCAGGCCCGCCGTCTCGGATCCCATCATCGGGTTCGTCACGGAAGCCGAGAAGGCCTCAACCGTACCGACCACGCGCACGCCGGCCGGGTCGGTCCGGAAGGCCAGCCCCATCGTCACCGAAGCCGATCCCGTGACCTGCAACTCTCCCATCGGCGAGTCCATTTGGGCCGACATGGTGTCGCCGATGTGGTAGACTGCGCTCGGCGGGGCCGGAATCCCGTACGTGAGGATGCCGCCGGGGGGCGGGCTGCCGCCGGGGGGCGGGCTGCCGCCGCCGGGTCCGGCACAGCCGGCGGCGACCGCGGTGGCGATGATCGACGGTGCGGCTCTTCTGGTCATCCGCTTCTCCCTTTGCTCTTGCGTTTCCTGCCCGCCTCTCCGGCCGGGCCCGTCCAGTCTACGTCCCGGGTCGCACGAAGGAAAGCCGCGCTCGCGCTCCTGCGCGGCCGGCCGGTCCGCCAGGCACCTGCCGCAGCGCTCGGAGTCCTCATCCCGCAAACCCCGCCGCACGGTGAGACCCGTCGCAGAACGGCTTCGTGGACGACTCGCCGCAGCGGCACAGCGCCCCCTTCACGCCCCGCGACGTCTCCCCGTCCGACGCCACCACCGTCAGCGGCCCCCGCACCAGCAGCGGCCCGTCCGCGGCGCAGACGATCACGACCGGTTCACCCGCCTCCCCGAACCCCGCCTCCTCGCCCGGCTCGCCGCTCGTGACGCCGGCGGCGTCCCGCCCCGGCACCAGGCGCCCCCCCCGGATCACCCCCGCGTCGTCGAACCCGACGCGGCGGTGAGACCCGTCGCAGAACGGCTTGTCGGCCGAACGACCGCACCGGCACAGCGCGACATCGTCGGTGTCGGCCACGATCTCGCCGTCCACCTCGATCCTGATCCGCCCGCTCAGGCAGAGCGGCCCCCCCGGCGGCACCTCGGCGACGTTCCCGCGCCGGCGTTCCTCGCTCATTCTCTTCTCCTTCGTCTGGGAGCCGGCCCGCCGCGCGGGCGCTCGCGACCCCGTCCGCCGGTCCGCGGCCGAATCCCCTTGCGGGGCTCCGTCCACGGACCGCTACATTCGCCGGTACCTGGGCCCGCTACCGCCCTCGCGCGGCGCCCACCTCGGCCCCAGCACGTCGGTGGCCTTGCAGTCCACGCAGTTGGGCGCATTCACGAGCAGCCGGCCGCCGTCCCGTTCGTACACTCCCGCCGGACACAGGTGAACGTACATCTCCGCGACCTCGGCGGGAACGTCGTCGCCCACCTTCAGGTGCGTGGGAATGTCGTCTCGGGTCCGGTTTCCGCTCTTGAACACTGCGTCGACCTTGGACACCGCGAGCGGGCCGCCGCCGTCCACCGCCGGGCCCATCGCCTTGCTCTCGGCGGCGTCCGTCCCGGTGGCTATCCGGCCTCCGGGGATTCTCCCGCCGGTCACCGTCGCGAGCGACGCCTTCGCCCCGCCCCGGACGAACCCGCTCTTGAAGGCCAGGCGCATGTTGCGGTTTCGTCGCAGATCGCGGGCGATGAAGGAGCGGTCCGCAGCCTCGGTGTACGGCGCCAGACCGGCGGCGGAAACATCGTTCGCCTTGAGCGCGGCGTAGATCGCCCGCGCCGCCAGGACGCCCGAGTGCATCGCGTAGTGGATCCCCTTGAGCGACGCGACGTCCACGTACCCCGCCGCGTCGCCCACGATGCAGATGCCGCTCCCGTGCCGCCGCGCCGGAAGCGAGTAGTAGCCGCCTTCGGGGATCGTCTTGGCGCCCCACTCCACCATTTCGCCCCCCTCCAGGATGCGCCGGAAGAGCGGGTGGTGCTTCATGCGCTGCAGCAGACCGTGTACGTCGAGCCGCGCGTTGCGGTAGTCGAGGCTCGCGACGAGCCCGAGCGCGACCAGGTCGTCGGCCAGGGGATAGGCGAACGAACCGCCGAATCCGTCCCCGGCGAGCGGCCATCCCATGGTGTGGACTATCCGGTCCAGCGGCCGGGGGACCTCCCAGAGCTCCTTGACGCCCAGCGAGTAGATCTGCGGGTTCGCCGACCCGACGCCCTGCCACTCGAGGTAGGCCCGGCTCAGCGCGCCCCTCGTCCCTTCCGACAAGACCGTCACCCGGGCGGTGACGTCCACGGGCGGCATGTAGCCCGCGCCCGGCTCCCCGTCGCGGTTCAGGCCGCGCGGCGCCGTCCTCACGCCGATCACCTTCCGGCCCTCCGCGAGGAGGCCGTCGGCGGGGTATCCCGGCAGGATCGTCACGCCCAGCTCCTCGGCGCGCTCGCCCAGCCACCGCACGACCTCGCAGATCGACGCGATGCGGTTGCCGCGGTTGCGCATGGTGGGCGGCGCGGGGATGCGGACCGCGCTCCGCTCCGTGAGGAGATACACCGCCTCGCGCCCGACGGGTCGCCGTAACGGCAGGTCGGACCATGACATGGACGGGAACATCTCCCGGAACGCCCGAGGGTTGACCACCGCGCCGGACAGGTTGTGGTCGCCCAATCCCTCGGCCTTCTCCAGCACCCCGATCTCCACCTCGCCCGCCCCGTCGCCGGCCTCGTTCCCCTCGGCCACCAGCCGCGCCAGCTCGATCGCGCCGGCGAGACCCGCCGGGCCCGCGCCGACGAACACCACGTCCAGCGGCACGGCCTCCGCGCCCGGCGGCTCGCGGACGATCAGCTTCTCCACCGGGAGCGCCGGCTGGTGCCGGCCGGGATGAACGGGACTGCCGGGTTCGATCTCGGACATGTGCTAACTTACCTCAATGACCCGTTCCGCACCCACCACCCTCGGCGAGCTCCGGGCCGCCGGCTACCGGAGCCGCTCGGTCAGGGACGAGCTCAGGGACAACCTCGTTGGCAGGATCGAGGCGGGCGAGACCCTGTTTCCGGGCATTCACGGCTACGAAGATTCCGTCGTTCCGCAGATTGCGAACGCCATCCTGGCGCGCCACGACTTCATCCTGCTGGGGCTGCGCGGACAGGCCAAGTCCCGGATTCTGCGGCAGCTCGTCGAGCTGCTCGACGAGCGCATTCCGGTGATCGCCGGCAGCGAAGTCAACGACGACCCGCTCGCGCCGATCTCGAAGTACGGCCGCGAGGCGGTCTCCGAGTTCGGGGACGCCACTCCGGTCGAGTGGCTGGAGCGCGACCGCCGCTTCCTGGAGAAGCTCGCCACGCCCGACGTCACGATCGCCGACATCATCGGGGACCTCGACCCGATCAAGGCGGCGCGCGGCGGCCACCTCCTCTCCGACGAGCTGACCATACACTACGGGATGCTCCCGCGCGCCAACCGCGGGATCTTCGCGGTGAACGAGCTTCCGGACCTGTCGCCGCGCATCCAGGTCGGCCTCTTCAACGTCCTGGAAGAGGGCGACGTGCAGATCAAGGGATATCCGGTGCGCCTGCCCCTCGACCTGCTGATCGCATTCACCGCCAATCCCGAGGACTACACGGCGCGCGGCAAGATCGTCACCCCGCTCAAGGACCGGATCGCCGCCGAAGTGCGCACCCACTATCCCCGGGAGATCCGGACGGCGATGGCCATCACCTCGCAGGAGGCCTGGGTGGCCCGCAACGGCCGCCGGGTGCGGATCCCGGACTTCGTGCTCGAGGTGGTCGAACGGATCGCCTGGACGGCGCGCCTCGACAAGCGGGTCGACCAGACGAGCGGCGTCAGCCAGCGCATGCCGATAGCCGTGCTCGAGACGGTTGTTTCGAGCGCGGAGCGGCGCGCGATCCGCCACGGCGAAGAGGAGGCGGTCCCGCGAATCGGCGACGTGTACGGGGCGCTTCCCGCGATCACCGGCAAGCTGGAGCTCGAGTACGAAGGGGAACTGCAGGGTGCGGCGCGGATCGCCAACGAACTGGTGGTGGCGGCGGCGGGGACGACCTTCGGCGAGTACGAGACGCGCATCGCGGGGGAGGGTGGCGACCCGGACTACGGAGCTATCGTCGGCTACTTCGAGTCGGGCGGGGTCATCCAGGTGTCCGAGGACGCCACGGCGGCAGCCTGCGTCGAGGGATTCCGCCGGGTGCCGGGGCTCCTCGACATGACCGAACAGCTCGAATTGGTAACGGGAGAGAGCGGCGACGGAGCGAGGGCGGCCGCGTGCGAGCTGGTACTGGAGGGACTCGCCTCCAACCGCAAGATCAGCCGCACGCGCGGGGGCGCGTACGGCGCGGCCAATCCCTGAGCCCCGTCGTTCGGAATGCGCTTCACCACCTACGCCAAATACAGGAAGAGCCGGCTCGACGCTCTCAATATCGAGCGGCTGCTCGAGATGCTCTCCGGGTTCCTTCTCGACGGCGGCTTCGCAGGGGGCCCCCATTTCCATCCCTACTGGGGCTGGTCCGGGCTGCGGGACACGTCGTCTCTCGAGGCCCTGAAGCAGGAGCTGCTTAAGGCGCTCGTCCGGAGCGGACAGCTCACGCGCGAGATGCTGGAGGAGCTGCGGGGCGAAGGGCCCGGAACCCCCGGGGTGCGGAAGGAGATCGCCGACCTCCTCGACAGGATCGTCCGGGAGATGGTGGAACGGGGGTACGTCGCGTTGGACGGTCAGGCCGGGGGGACGGGCGGATCCGCCGGAGAGGCCGGCGGCGAGGGGGACGTGGGCGACGCTCGCGAGGCCGCGCACCGGGTGAACTTCAACCTGACTCGCCGGGGACTCGACTTCCTCGGATACCGCGCGCTCCGGAACCTCATGTCGTCGCTGGGAAGGTCCGGCGTCGGCTCCCACGAGACCCGGGAGTACGCCACGGGCGTCGAGGCGGACGCGGGCAGCAACCCCTACGAGTTCGGCGACACCCTGAATCTGGACCTGCCGGCGACGCTGAAGAACGCCATCGTCCGCGACGGCTTCGACTTCCCTCTCGACCTGGACTACAAGGACCTGATGGTCCACCGGACCGACTATCGGTCGTCGTGCGCCACCGTCCTCATGCTGGACATCTCGCACTCCATGATCCTGTACGGCGAGGACCGCTTCTCGCCGGCCAAGGAGGTGGCGCTGGCGCTCTCGCACCTGATCCGCACCGAGTATCCGGGCGATTCGCTCCGGATCGTCACCTTCGGCGACCGCGCGCGGGAGATTCCGCCGGCCGAGCTCGGCAAGGCCGCGGTCGGACCGTTCCACACCAACACCGCCGAGGGCTTCCGGCTCGCCCGCAGGCTCCTCAGGGCGCAGAAGAAGGACATGCGCCAGATCATCATGATCACCGACGGGAAGCCCAGCGCGATCACAGTCGGGCGGGGCCGCATATACAGGAATTCGGCGGGACTCGACCGCACCATCCTCCGCGCCACCTATCGCGAGGCGTCGGCCTGCCGGCGCGCGGGCATCCCCATCAACACCTTCATGCTCGCGAACGACCCCTACCTGGTCCGCTTCGTCCGCCGGCTGACGAAGATCGCGCGGGGGAAGGCATACTTCACGTCGACCATGACGCTGGGCCAGTACATCATGATGGACTTCCTGAAGGGGAAGGGGCGGATGTCCTAGCGGCCCGCGGAGAACCCGAAAGGAACATCATGTGCAGCCTGATCCGCCTGTTGTCCACGTCATTCCTCCGTACTCTCGTCCTGGTCGCCGGCGGGACGGCGGCCCAACCCGTTTTCGCTCTCGCCCAGCCCCCCGCCCCCCCTGCCGCGCAAGCCTCACAGGACGCCTACCTCGACGAGACGGCCCGCCGTCTCGTGTCCGGCGCGAGACAGGCCCGCGACGCGGCCCGGGCCGCGGTCGGCTCCTACGCCGCCCTCATCCGC
Organism: Gemmatimonadota bacterium; assembly: GCA_028873825.1. GTDB lineage: Bacteria > Gemmatimonadota > Gemmatimonadetes > Longimicrobiales > Gaopeijiaceae > Bin94. The sequence goes on from JAPPNM010000169.1 coordinate 9,373, forward strand.
GAGCGGACGGCCTTCGCGGCGCCCGGCCACCGGCGCGACCGGCCCTGGGCGAGCGCCGAGCGGGCGGCCCGGGTGCGGTGGTCGGCCGGCCAGCCGGGCCCGGTGCGAATCGTCGACGAACGGTTCCGCAATCCCGGCCCGGGCGGGAACGGTTTCCCCTTCTTCTTCCGGGAACCGGGGGTGGAGCGCTTTGCCGCGGACCTGTTCGGCGATCCCTTTCTGTTCGGTCTGGGACCGCCGTTCGGAGGAGCCCTGGGGGCGGACGCCGTGAGCGTGCGGGACCCGCTTGGCGACGACGCGGAGCGATACTACCAGTTTCGCTCGGGTGATACCATACGCATCCGGCTGGACGACATGGACGGCGAGCGCGACAGCGAGGCGGTCGCCGTTACTGTGATTCCGCGCTACCGGAGCATCCGCCTGGTCGCCGCCATCCTGTGAATCGACCCTTCTTCGATGGCGCTGGTGCGCGCCGCCTACCGTCCCGCCAAGCGCGCCGACAGAGAAGTGGGAAGACGGCTTCTGCACCATGGAGAGTGGGGGCCGCTCATCTGGATCGACAGCGGCGCGGGCGCGCCGGGCGACGACCCCGCGAAGGGTTCTCCGGACCTGTTGGCCCTGCCGGTCAACCTGCCGTTTCGGGGAGTTGTCGGCAAGGTCGAGATGGATGTGTCCGCGGTGATCGTGGACTTCCAGCAGTGGGGAGGAGGGTGGTGGCGGCCGCGCAGTGCGCGTTGGGAGGGTTACTTCGGCAAGGACATGATCAGCGCGACGCAGCGTCCCCCGGCGGGGATTCCGTTTACCGTGGAGTGGACAGTGGACATCGAGGCGCTTCGCGCACCGGGGGCGCAGCTTCCGCCCGACCCCACCGACCCGGAAGCCCTGGCGGACGGCGACCTGTTGCCCCCTCCCATCCGGCGCGACCCGGCAAAGGGTGGGCACGACTACGCGGACGTCGCGACGGAGTTGGCCGCAATCGGCATCGGGCGAGGCGGCGACGCGATGGAGAACGCCAATCCATGGTTCTTCCGCATTCCCGGTATCGCGGTCGGGCTCATGCGGTACAACCCGGTGGAGGGCTTTTCCGTGGGCGGTGCGGCGCGCCGGGACTTCGGCTGGTGGCGATCCGAGCTGACGGTGAGAGCGGCCACCGGATCTCTCGGCTTGCCGGACATGGAGCTGGCGCTGCAGCACGATCACCCGCGCCGCACGACCCGGTTTTCCGTGTACCGGACGCTGCGCCGGGGCCCGTTGGGGATCGGTGCGCGGGAGGGCGAGCCGGGCTACTACGCCGGGTCCGCCGACTCGGCGGCGTTTCACTGGTCGCACGGCGCCGCGATCCGCTTCACGCCCGGCGGCGGGCGGCGCGCCTTCTTCTCCCTGAACCTCTTCGCCGAGCGAGACGACTCGACCGCGACCGGAGGAGAGCGGACCCGGGTGGGCGGCGAGGTCGAATGGAAGCCCTGGCGGGGTGCGTTTGGGGAGGGGTCGGGGGGTGTGGGGGCCAACGTGAACGTGCGGGGATCGGTGGGCGGCCATTCGCACGTCAAGGCGATGGTCGAGGGAGCGGTCGTGGTCCCGCTGGCGTGGCGATTCTCCCTGGGAGCGAAGGCGGGCGCGGCCCGGGTATGGGGCGACCCGTTGCCGCAGGACCTGTGGACGATCGCGACGAACGGAAGCTGGGTGCGCGGGCACAAGGACGAAGTGGAGACGCAGCGGACCCGGATGGGCCGCGTGGACCTGCAGCGCTCGTTCGGCATTTGGCGCCTGTCCGTGTACGCGGACCTGGCGTCGGTCGAGGACGCCGACTATTGCGCGGTGGGAGCGGGGCTCGTCCTGATGGACGGGCTGTTTCGCCTCGACGTGGCGAGAGGTGTGGACTGCGGGCGCGAGGGCGGGTCGGAAGCGGGGTGGAGACTACACCCCCGGGCATTCGCGTTCTTCTGATCGCCGGGGCGCTCGTGACCCGAAGGCTACCGCCGACCCCCCCCGGCGCTCACGCTCCTCCGATGACCAGGCAGTCGCATTAACGGGGACGGCGGCGAGAGTCGCCACGTATGGAGGCCACGGCGTCGAACCAGGACCCGTGGCCCGGACTTCACGAGCCTTGGCCGTCTGATCGTGACGCTGACCAACTCCCCGTGAGGCTGATGGAGCCGGCCCCGGCCAACCTGCCCGTACCCCTCACGGTACCGCTCATCGATTTCCGTCCACGGTGCCCGAGTACGACAGAAGGAGTGGCTCCGGGTTCGGCGTATCCTGCGCAGCCGGGCACGGTCAGGAGCAGAAGTCAGCTCGTCCACGAGTGGAGGTCGAGAGCGGTCCTCGCGACTGCGTCCAGACCACATCCGGAAGCCCCGTCCGGCATCCGGTCGGCGTCAATCTCAGCGCGAGTTACGCGGGCAGCGACGGGGGCGTTCACTCCGCCTAGCCAGTCGGCTGGACGAATCCGAGGCCGAACTGACCGTGGCCCTACGCCTCTTGCTGCGCGACCCCGACGGTTAGCTATCGACGACTACTGGAGAGTGACATGACGAGCGCAGCGATGGGCCCGACACCGGGGACTTGGCGCAGCACCTCGGTCTCGGGGTAGCGCGTCTCGATGAGTCCGGCCCTGCCGGTCGAGCTGCCGGATCTGGCGGGTGAGCGCGACGATGGTCTCGAGCACGGGCTCGATCGCGGGGATCAGGAGTTCGGGTACGTGCCCGTCGGCGGTGCGCGCGAGGCTCGTCGTCCGAACATTTGAGGGATGCGGCCCCCCATCGATTTGACCGCGCCGCGGATATGGGTGACGAGCAGCGTCCGGGCGCGGACGACGGCGGCGCGGGTGCGGATGAGGGCCAGGCGACTGCGTCAACGGGAGGCTGGCCTTCTCCGGTCAATCCGGACCACTTCGCTCACCTGGTCACACGGTAATGAGAACATTACAGAGTGTCGTGGTCCAGTATACATTTCTGTCCCAAGGCGGCGCTCTGCGTTGCTCCTCGGGCGAATAGCGCCGCTATTCCCCTCTCGTCGCGCCTCGCCAGCCCGGCGCCTCACCGCTCTCGGTGCTCGCGGGGTCTTGTCCACAGACTGCCAGGAGAGTGACATGACCCATGCCTCGATTGTCCGGACGGCCATCGCCGGCGCCCTCGTTCTTCGGTCGGCCAACGCGAGCGCACAGTCGATCAAAGATGCGAGATCCGCCTTCGCGGACGGTCGTTTCCTGGAAGCCGCCGATGTCGGCGAAGCGCTGGGAACCTCGGACGGCTACACCGTGGCGGCGAAGGCGCTCGCGGTGTACGCCCACTATGAGGCGGCGGAAGAGGAGTGGGACGAGGTCATCGAGCGCGCAATGCGCATGGGAGAGGAGGCGGTGCGGGCCGATTCGACCAACCCCGAGGCGCATTGCCAATACGCTCATGCCGTCGGCCGCTACGCGCTGCGGGTGGGCACGTTCGCAGCGATTCGCAAGGGCCTCGCGGGAAAGGTCCGCGATGCGCTCGAGGCGGCGCTCGATATCGACCCCGACTACTCCGGAGCGCACATGATCCTCGGCGGCTGGCACGCCGGCGTCGCCGAGGCGGGATTCATCGCCCGCAGGATCTACGGTGCCAGCCGGGAGGCGGCCGTGCACCACTACGAGCGCGCTCTGGAACGGGTCCCGGATTCGAAGATCCTGCTGTACGAATACGGGATCAGGCTGCCCGGGCTCGATCCGGAAGGTGGCAGGGAAAGGGCCGTGGAGATGCTGGAGAAGGCGCTTTGGCTTCCGGTGCGCGATGTCTACGAAGACTACATTCATCTGGACATCCTGGACGGCCTGGACGTGCTGTCGGGCAGATAGGCGCGCCCTTCGGATTGAGCAGAATCCCTTCTCCTTTCGACCGGCAGCGCATCCGGACAGGATCGCGGCAGCCCGAAGCGGGGAACCCGCACGGGACGAGGGTGCCTACCCCCTACCGCTGCATCCGGGCCGGATCGCGGCACCCGGCGGGCAAGGCACCGAGCCGCACCCGGCGAGGTTGGCGACCGGGGTCGCCGTTCACAGCCCCGAGACTTCGACCGACTCGTCGACGAGCATGATCGGAATGCCCTCGCGGACGGGGTACAGCACCCGTCCGTCTTCGCGGAGCAGGCCCTCGGTGACGGGGCCGGCCACCGGATCGCCCGCCCGGGTGAAGACCCGGCCCGACTCCGCGGCAGTGTTGAGGCGGTCCAGGAGCTCCGGTTCCGCCATGGCTACGGGCTGCTTGCTCTCGGGACAGACCAGGATGGCGAGCAGTTCGGGGTCGAGGCGCATGGGGAGGAATAGCCGGGGGGCGGCGGCGGATGTGGGCGGGGACGGCGCCGGCGCGAGCCGGATGGCCGGAGGCGGGGCCGAACCGACGGCGGGCTCGCGGCCAGCCTGGGTCCCGGCCGGGGGGCACCGTAACTTAGCGGTTCGCAGACAAGCCCGCACGAGCGCCGGGAGCCCACGAACGGGGGGTTCGGACACCGGACCCGAATAACAGCGAGGTGGCCGCATGAGGTCGGTTGACGGTTGGAACAGGTGGCTGGGGGTGGGACTGGTGACGCTCGCCGCGGCGTGCCGCGCGGGGGGCGGCGGGGCGGGGGAAGCCGACGACCCGGGCCTCGAAGCCGCCGCTCCGCGTGGCCGGGAAGCCGCCAAGCCAACCCCGGGATCGGCGTGGGTCATCTTCGGAAACGACACGGTCCTGGCCGAGGTGGCGAGCCTTCCGGATCAGCGGCAACGCGGACTGATGGGCCGGGATTCGGTTCCCGACGGCACCGGCATGCTCTTCGTCTTCCCCACCACCGAGGAGCGCTCGTTCTGGATGAAGGACACCTACGTGGCTCTCGATGTGGCCTTCCTCGACGAGACCTACGCGATCATCGCGATCAAGCAGATGGAGCCTCTCGACGAAACTCTCACCGGGTCGGACGCTCCCACGGCCTTCGCGCTCGAGGTCCGGAAGGGATGGCTGTCCGAACACGGGATCGAAGTGGGCGCGAAGGCCAACGTCGTCTTCGGCCCGGGTATGGCGGTGCGCTGAGCGCCGACGGCCCGCGGAGGGGATCCTCGCGGCAGTCGCGCGGCCTAGCAGCCCGTGGACAAAATCCCCCCGGCATTCGAACGGCGACGCATCCGCGCTGGCCGCTTCGCTTCACCCGTCCATGCTGTAAAGTATACATTACACTATGTAATGTCTGCTATACATTTTGTCACTCCAAGGCTGCGCTCTGCGTTGCTCCTCGGGCGAATAGCGCTGCTATTCCCCCTTCGTCGCGCCTTGCCAGCCCGGCGCCTCGCCGCTCTCGGTGCTCGGGCGGCTTTATCCACGGACTGCTAGACAAGCCCGTGGACAAACCTCCCACGGCATTCGACATCCTGGTTCGTGTGTGGTGGGGGTAGCCAGCAGGGAAAGGGCGGTTGATTTATAACGAGTTTAGCGGTATTATCTCTCGCGGATAAACCCACTAACCTCCCTATAACCGCGAACCCATGGACCCGATTCTCAACCCCTATTCGCCCGGAGCCGGCATGCCCCCCCCTGAATTGGCGGGGCGTGAAGACCTGATGGAGAGGGTACGGATAACACTCGAGAGGGTACGGACACGCCGGCCCTCCAAGAGCATCCTCGTAGTTGGCCTTCGGGGCGTCGGCAAGACGGTCCTGCTCCTCGAGTCGAGCGACTACGCGGAATCGAGGGGAATGCTGGTCACCCGTGTCGAGGCGCCGGAGTCCCGCTCGCTTCCCGCACTCCTGGCCCCCGGGCTGCGTACGGCCATGATCAAGCTGGCGAGACGGTCGCGCGGACGTGAACTCGCAAGGCGGGCCCTCCGGGGTCTGGCAGGTTTCGCGGGCGCCCTCAAGGTGAAGTACCACGATATCCAACTCGGGCTCGACCTCGATCCCGAGCCCGGACTGGCGGACAACGGTGACCTTGAACTCGACCTGCAGGCCCTCCTTGAAGCTGTCGGCGAAGCTTGCCTGAGCGCCGACACGGGGCTGGCGATGTTCATCGACGAGCTCCAATACGTCACCGAGAACGAGTTGGCGGCACTGATCGTCGCGCTACACCGCACCGCGCAGCGCAGGCTTCCCGTGACGCTCGTGGGCGCGGGTCTCCCGCAACTGCGCGGGCGCATGGGGCACGCGAAGTCGTATGCCGAGCGCCTGTTCGACTATCCGGAGGTCGGCCCGCTGCCGCCAACGGCCGCCGCGCTCGCGATCACCAAGCCCGCCCGGGAGTTGGGAGTGGAGTTCCGGGAGGATGCCGTCGAAATGATCCTCGGGGAGGCCGAGGGGTACCCCTACTTCCTGCAGGAGTGGGGTAAGCATGTCTGGGACGCCGCAGAGGGATCACCGATAACCGAGCAGGATGTGCGGTCGGCGTCCGCCTCGGCCCTCGCCACGCTCGATGAAGGCTTCTTCATGGTGCGGTTCGATCGTCTCACCCAGGCCGAACGGCGGTATCTGCGGGCAATGGCCGAGCTGGGCGCCGGCCCGCATCGCTCCGGCGAAATTGCAGGCCAACTCGGTCGCGGGGTGACCTCGCTTGCTCCTGTTCGCGCCAAACTGATCGCGAAAGGCATGGTCTGGAGCCCGGGCCACGGCGACACCGCGTTCACCGTTCCCCGTTTCGACGGATTCATGCGCCGAATCATGCCCGGCGATCGCTGGCGGTCCTAGTCCGCGGGCGACACCTCCACCGTGTATACCTTGCGCCCGTCAGATAGTCGAATGGAGTCACCTCAGCGAGCGCACTTAGGATCGCTCATACAGTACCGTGCCTTCCCTGAGCTGACCGGAGTCATTGACGGCCGGCCTTGACGAGAAGGGGAAGACCATCGTCCTCGGCGTGAATGAAACGCTCCAGGTCGGCCATGCAGTCCTGGACGTGGTTGGGTGGTGGGGGAACGAGGCCGCATTGCCGGGACGCGAGCCGCCGATCCAGTTCTGGGACCGCCGAAACTCGCCGGGCGTCATGGCAGCTCCACGGCCGCTCGCCAGCAAACGGGCGTGCATCTCGCGCATGAGACGGTTCGACAGTGGGAAGCCGCCGCGGAGACGATCGAAGCCGTGATTCAGGGCCGCCACGGCGTTGGAGGTTTCGAGCACATCGCTCATGGGGGCACCGGGTGCGCCTCCACCTTCGTGGAGCATCAGGTCGGCCAGAGAAGACCGGGTGCCTTCGATCTGGGAGGACAGGACCGCTTCCTTCCGCACGTAGCCGTATACGAAGAGGGCGGCATCAGGCAACAGCTCCGTAACCGCGTCAAGGCGGCCGAGGGCGGCCGTGGCCGCTTCGAGGGGACGTCGGAGGCCCTCCTGGAAATCGATTTCCGGCAAGGGTGGGACTGGCTGGGGGACGAAAGCTCGCACGGTTTCTCCGCCGCCGACTGTCGTTTCGTAGGTGCCGGTGGATCCGCGTCGCATACCGTTCGGCCGTTCGTAACCCAAGGGATTCTGTTCGGGCCCGTCGGCGACAGCGCCTCGCCGTACGCGAAACCGACGGACGGATTCCAAGATGGCGGGACTGTAGGAAACCTTCAAGCCATTCGCGTTCGTTAGTGTTCCCGTTGGAAAAAAACTCTTCCTAACGCCCACCAATCCGTCCATCTAATAAAAGCTTATCACGATTCGCTTTCTCTATGAGATTCGTAGGGTGAAGGAACTTTTCGTAAGTGGGCAAGCGCTCCCCGATCCCCGCGATCACACCGGTGGAGGCGCTGGAATCGTTGTTCTGACGGGGTGCGGGGGAGGGGGAGCCAGGTACTCGGGCGTCTTCCCTGGGTGTTGGATGTGGGGGGAAGAGCCCGACCAGGTCACGCGGCTGACCGACAACGCGTGCCGACGGGATGATGGTGCCGTTGAGCCTGCGGGAGGGGGTTGGGGACGCTGGCGATGGGCGTGTCCGGCGACCCCGCTCACGAACCGGGGTCCACCGCGGCCGTACCGATGCGATCCCGGACATCCCGGGCCAACGCCTCGACGAGCGTGAGCGCGGCCGCGCGGTCAATGGGTTCGTGGCCGGGACCGACTCCCTCGTAGCGGAACTCGACCGCATAGGGCGTGAAGGACGACAGCGGTCGGTAGAAACCCGTGGCCACGCCCTCCTCGTCGAGCAGCACGAAGAGATCGTGGAGATTGTGGGTTAGCGGATACCTGCGGCCCAGTAGGGCCAGGAGGGCCTTGAGCGCCTTTTCGGCCGCTTGCTGGACGTGGAAACCGAACGACTCGTCCGGGACTCCAGGGTTCATGTTCCGCAACGTCAGCAGATCCCGTTCGGCTGCCTGCAACATCACGCGGGCGCACTTAGGATCGCTCATACAGAACCGTGCCTTCCCTGAGCGCACGCGCCAGGACGTGGTTGAGCGAGTCGCGCCAGTAGTCCACGTCGGCGAGAGAGTAGGCCAGGATGTCGGCGGGCACTCCGAACCCCGCGACCGCGCGATACAGGCGGTTCATGACCTGGTGGCGACTCCGGCCCGGCCCGAACGGCGCCGCCTCGACCACGATCAGATCCACGTCGGAGCGTTCCGTGAAATCCCCGCGGCCCCGGGACCCGAACAGGATTACCTGCTCGGGGTCGCTGACCTCGACGATGGCCTTGACCATCCGCCGGATGACGGTATCGCTGACCGGAGTCATTGACGGCCGACTTCCATTCCGTGTGGGGGTCGCGTGTCACTCGCCGGCGCGTGACGGAACTTCCAATGTAGCGTGTCGAGATCGGTACGGGGGTCACGGATGCGGTCCGCGGGACGTGGGCGGTCCTAGTCCGCGGGCGACACCTCCACGGTGTATGCCCTGCGCCCGTCCCCCTTGTGAGCTTCGGGCCGCCACGTCCCCTCCGTGCTGTACACAAGCGCGAGCACGAAGATCGCGACCGCCAGCCTCCGCGGAAGCCGAACCGCTCCACGCGCGTGTTTCGGGTGGGCACCGGCGGAGCGCCCCTTCGGCTCACGCACAGCGATCGTCGAGCAGCAGCCGGCCCAGCTCGACGACCTCCTCCGGCAGGCCGCAGTCTCCGTCCTGGAGCGTCCCGGCCAGCTGCCGGATCCGGGCTCTGCCCTGCGGAGCCACGACTCCAAACTCGGCGAGATGCCCCCGAAGCGCGTTGATCGTCTGGGTGCGCTGGCGCACCAGCAGGTCGCGGGTGTGAAAGAGCATCGCCTGCGCCTGCTGGGCCTCCGTCTTGACCGCCACGAAGTGC
>JAPPNM010000049.1 GCA_028873825.1 Gemmatimonadota bacterium
GGTGGAAAATGACCCGGAAAACGGCTAGATTCCGTGCGCCAAATGCACAATCACCATTTGAACACGGTGATCCCCGATTCGAACCCATCGGCAAGAAGGGCAGATCGTGCAGTCCCCATTGAACTTACGTAGCTTCTTGCCTTGATTCGCGATACTTCCGTCCTGCCAGCCCGGCGCCTCGCCGCTCTCGGTGCTCGCGGGGCTCTATCCACGGACTGCTAGACCCGGAGTTCACATGCGAAACCCGAGACCCGAGACGACCCGACGCGGCCACCCTTCGCCAGCGGGAGCGGCCCGCGCGACCGCCCCTGTCCTGGTCGCCTTCGCCTGCCTGTTCGCGTCCCGTCCGGCCCCGGCCTCAGCCCAGGCCTTCGGCGCCGCGGTTCTGGTCGCCGACGGGCGCATCCTGGCCGGCGAAGCCGCTCACGAACGCGAGCCCGGCACCGTGCGCGCGTACGCGTACAACGGCGAGTGGGCGCAGGTCGCCACTCTGCGGGCACCCGAACCCGCCCCGCGCGACGGCTTCGGCTCCGCCCTGGCGAGCTCCGGCGAGTTCCTGTTCGTGGGCGCCGACCGTACCGGGGCCGGCCGGGTCTACGTGTATCGCCTCTCCGACATCGGGAGTGGAGAAGCCCGTCCCGTCCAGACGCTCGAACACCCGGAACTGGCCGCGTTCGGCGGAGCGCTCGCGGCGTCGGACGGCGCGCTGGTCGCCGCGGCCAGGGAAGAGGACGGCCGCGTACTGGCGGCATTTCGGCTTGGTCCGGACGGACGCTGGACAGCCACCGGAACACTCGCGCTTCCCTCGAGCGCGGGCGGGCGGGCGGCGGGCTGGCTCGCGCTGGGCGGCAACGTTCTGGCGGTCGCCGACCGGTCGCTGGGCGTCGTCCACGTCTTCGAGCGGGGCGCCGGCGGGACGGAGTGGGCGCTCGCGGCGCAGCTGACCCACCCGGACTCCGCGGCCGCCCGGTTCGCGGTGTTCCCAAGCGCGGTAGTTGTCGCCGGGGAGGAGATCCTCGTGGGACAGCTGTCGCTCGGCGGGTTCGTGCGCGACGCGCCCCCGCAGCGGGAAGTGGTACACCGTTTCGCCAAGGCGGAAGGGACGTGGACGGCGGCCGGCACGCTATCGCCGGCGGACGGGGAGGGCGAAGCCAACCCGGACGCGACCGGCTACGGCGGATCTCTGGCCTGGGACGGAACGACCCTTCTGGTGGGGGGCGGCCCGGAGCCGCTCTCCTACCGCCTTCAGGACGGCGACTGGGTCATCTCCGGCGCTCGAGGTCCGTCCTCGGCGCTCGCGGAGGAGGAGGACGGGACGGCCCTCGCGCCGAATGCGACGCTCGCCTTCGGCGGCGGCGTCGCCGCGTTCGGCAACCCCTCGGCCGACTTCGGAACCGGCGCGGTCACCGTCCTTTCCAACGAATCCGGCGAATGGGTCCGAACCGCGGTCCTCACGGCGGAGCACGCACCGCTCCCCGCCGTCACCGGCGGCGAAGTCGCCTGCGCGGACGGCGAGGCCGCCGGCTACGACTGCGACCGCGTCGACCTGCTCTCCTTCCTGCCCCGAGAGGAACTGGGGGCGGCTCGGGGCGCGCGCCTCAACGACGTGTGGGGCTGGACCGACCCGGAGACAGGGCGGGAGTACGGCCTGGTGGGCAGGATGGACGGCACCGCCTTCGTGGACGTGACCGACCCGTACAGCCCCCGCTACCTGGGGAGCCTGGCAGGGACCCGGGGAAGCCGCGCCAACACCTGGCGCGACATCAAGGTGTTCAACGACCACGCCTTTGTCGTGGCCGACGGAGCGGGAGCGCACGGCATGCAGGTCTTCGACCTCACGCAACTCCGCACCGTGACCGAGCCGCGCGAGTTCTCGGAGACGGCCCTCTACACCGACATCGGCTCGGTCCACAACGTGGCCATCAACGAGGAGACGGGATTCGCGTATCTTGTGGGTTCCTCGAGCGGAGGCGAGACCTGCGGCGGAGGAGCGCACATCGTCGACGTCAACGACCCCCTCAACCCGGTCTTCGCGGGCTGCTTCGCACACCCCAACACGGGACGGCGCAACACCGGCTACTCGCATGACGCCCAGTGCGTGATCTACCGCGGCCCGGACGAAGACTACCGCGGCCGCGAGATCTGCGTGAACTCCAACGAGACCGCGCTGTCCGTGGCGGACGTGACCGACAAGGACAATCCCGTCGCCGTGGCCAGGGCGGACTACCCCAACGTCGCCTACGCCCACCAGGGGTGGCTCACGGAAGACCACCGCTACTTCTATTCCAACGACGAGCTGGACGAACTCCAGGGTCTGGTGGAGTCCACGCGCACCCTGATCTGGGACCTGGAGGATCTGGACGACCCGATCCTCCTGCGGGAGTACTTCAGCCCCACCGGGGTCACAGACCACAACCTCTACGTGCGCGGCGACCGCCTCTACATGTCCAACAACCGCGCGGGGCTGCGCGTGCTCGACATCGGCGACCCGGAAAACCCCGTCGAACTGGGCTACTTCGACACCACGCCCTGGGGCGCGGACGAGTCCGGGTTCGACGGGACGTGGAGCGTCTACCCCTACTTCGCGAGCGGGACGATCCTGCTGTCGAGCAGGCGCGAGGGACTGTTCATGGTGAGGCCGCGCGCGCGGAGTCTAATTCCGTAGCAGACCCTATTCCGGCTGCGGCACGATCCGAATGTAGGGCAACGGTTGCTTCCAGCCTTCCGGATACTTCTCCCTCGCGGCCTCGTCGGACACCGCCGGCAGTATGATCACGTCTTCCCCGTGCTCCCAGTTGGCGGGCGTGGCCACCTGCTCCTTGGCCGTGAGCTGAATCGAGTCGAGGAGCCGCAGGATCTCGGCGAAGTTGCGGCCGGTGCTCATCGGGTAGGTCAGCGTCGCCTTTATCCGCTTGTCCGGGCCGATCACGAAGACCGCGCGGGCGGTGGCGTTGTCCATCGGCGTGCGCCCCACGCTGGTGTTCCCCGCCCCGGCGGGCAGCATGTCGTAGAGCTTCACCACCTCCAGCTCCGGGTCGCCCACCAGCGGGTAGTTGATCGCATGGCCCTGCGAAGCTTCGATGTCGCGCGACCAGGCGCGATGGTCGCCGACGCCGTCGACGCTGATCCCCAGCACCTTGCATCCGCGCTTCTCGAATTCGGTCTTGAGGCCGGCGACCGTTCCGAGCTCGGTCGTGCAGACGGGCGTGAAATCCTTGGGATGGGAGAAGAGGATCGCCCAACCGTCCCCGATCCAGTCGTGGAAGCGAATGCGGCCTTCGGTGGTGTCGGCTTCGAAATCGGGCGCCAGATCGTTGATTCGCAGTGTCATGGCCGTTCCTCTCGGGGGGCGGGAAACCGTCTAGCTCCCGGACACCCGCCATACCCGGAAGCCCGGGTGGAGCGTTTCTCCCGCTCCACCCGGGCTCCGGGAACCCGGGTCGCGTCGCGCCGTCATCGAACCGGCGCTCCGTCCCGCCACGTCGGGAGGTTTGTGGATCTCACTCACAATCCCCCCGCGGGTTCAACCCTCTACCTCGGGATGTCGATCCCGCGCTTGAAGGTGAAGACATCTTCGGGTTGGGTCGGGCCCTCGTCCCAATCCACTTGAGCTTGAGCCTCTTCCTCGGGCGGGAGGGCATTCATCTCGACCCAGTCGTACCACACCTCATTGTTCGCGGTGACACCCAGCACCGCCAGATACAAGTTGTCGATGTTGGACACACCCGCCCAACCCTGTTCCGTCATGTTAATTCTGACCACCAGGGTTTCGCCACATTTCCCCGTCAACTCGCCGTTGCGGACGGCAAGGGTCGCATCCATCAGCTCCCCGGGATCGTTGTCACAAGCGTCCGAGTACCCCCAGTGGCCGGGGTCGATGTGCCACCATTCGCTGGTAAAGGCCAAGGACATCACGGCGAAGTTGTAGTCGTCGTCGAGGCCCCAGTACGTCGCGCCAACGTCGTCATAACCGTAGGTCATGCCGTAATAGACGGGATCCGTCCCGCCGATATACGATAGAAATCCAGGCGCGGTCTTCTTGTTATTTTTCGCGGCCTTGCCCAGTGACGACGTCACTTCCCACTCTTCCACTGTGGTCCCCAACAACTTCCGCGACCACCCCCAAGAAGCGTTGTAGCGGCCGGACATCACGTACTTGCCGTCTTCGACACGCGTGTTGGTGAGCCAGGACGGGTACCCGAAGAAGCCGCCGTAGTCGCCGTCGTCGAAGTCGGCCCGGAAGATCTGGACGGGCTCGAAGACCGACACGTCGACGCTTCTCGTGGCGGTCTCCCCCATCGGATCTTTGGCGACCACCGTCACTACGGAGGTTCCCTCGGCAATCCCCTTGATGGACATCTTGATCGAGTCGAAGATCTTCGCTTCCACGGCTACCGGATTCGTGTTTTCCATCTCGAACGACAGCGGCTGCTCGTCGGGATCGAAGAAGAAGAGGTCCACCTCGTACGATCTGGAGCCGTCCACGAGCATCCTAACAGGGTCAAATTCTCCCCTTGCGATCGGCGGCCGGTTGGGCACTATCACCTTGAAGTCGATGGAAGCGGTCTGGCCGCCCGGATCCTCGGCCGTCACCGTCACGGTGGCCTCGCCGGGAGACAACCCCTTGACCCTGATCGCACTCTGCAGCGGGAGCGCGGAGGCGATCTCGGGGTCCGACACCCTGGCTTTGATCGTCAGCACCTCGTCCTCGGGGTCGTCGAAGCAGGCCTGGATCAGGTCTGTCTCTCTCACGTGTACCCTTATGTCGGGTATGGAGAATCCCGGGCAGGGGACGGGGGGATCGCCACCGCACGCGGCAAGCACGGCGACCACCACCAGCAGCGGCGACCAGCGCGCCATGGCGGGGAACCGCGCAATGGGCGACCGGGTAGACGGAAGTGTGTTCATCGGTGTTCTCCTCTCGTTGGGAGCTGCGTGTGGTGCATCGTGCCTAGCCCACCCAGGCAACCAGATCCACCGTATTGTACGGGCGTCGGCCATGCTGCGCAACCGGTCCGAATCGCGCGCCCCTTCGTCCGGGGCGCTCCGGCAACCGGATCGGTCCGGCGGCTCTCCGTCAATTCAGGGCCTCGCCCTCGCATACATAATGAGACGCGGTCGCGAGTTTCGCAAGTGCGGGCGGAGCGCCAACCCGAATGGAGCGTCACGGCGCACCGGCAGGGAGTGTTCGCGTTCTCGGAAAACGGTCGGCACAGCGACCGGCCACCTGACTTGCGCACGAGACCAGTGCTATCGTAATTTCCTAGTACCTCCCCGGAGCGCATATGCTTCATATCCTGTTGTCTGCATGATATTTGCAAATTTTTCCGACTGAATTCCATTGTCACAAAATAATACATATGTTCTTCTCTTATCAAGATCCGGGACAGAATCTGGAAGCTCGTCCGAAGGGATCCGGAGGGACCCGGGAAAGCGCCACCCATCGTCCTGCCCCGGGGTTCGGCAATCGATGAGACGGGCTCCGTCCGGCACCGATTCAACCCAAAGGTACTCCCGCCGCACACCGGCGGCGGCGCTTCGCACCTCCACGACGCTGCGCCCGGCCACCGCGCGCTCCACAAGCTCCGGATCCAGCGGCGCCTCCTCCCGGTCCACGGCCGCCTCCCTGGCCGCCGTTACCGGCTTCCCCTCCAGGATCGCGCAGTACTCCCTCACGCGCGCGGAGAGCGCCGCGGTTCCGATCCGCCTGGAGATGCGAATGATCTCCTCCTTGTCGAAGCCGGCGAGGGGGCGCAGGACCGGAAGCGTGGCCACGGCCCCTATCGCCCGCAGGTTGGGAAGCGTCTGGGACGACACCTGTCCGACCGATTCGCCGGTCGCGAGGGCGTCGGCCCCGATCTCGGCGGCCACCCCTTCGGCCGCCCGGTACATCAGGCGCTTGAGGACGACCTGCCAATAGCGGGGAGTGACCCGCCTCCGCAGTTCCCGTACCGGATCGGCGAAGTCCAGGATGTGGATGCGCGGGCGGTCGCCGTAGCTCCAACGGTCCGCGATCAACTTGGCGACCCGGATCACGGACCGTTCGGAGGCGGGACCGGCCAGGTTGCAGAAGACGTAGTCGAGCGCGACGCCGCGCTTGAGAAGCAGCCACGCCGCGACCGCCGAGTCGAAGCCGCCGGAGATCAGGCACGCCGCGCGGCTCTGCACACCCAGGGGCAGCCCTCCCGGCCCTTCCGTCCGCCCGGCGAAGAGGTACGCCCGGCGGTCCCGGACCTCGACGGAAACGGTGACCTGGGGAGTGGTCAGGTCGACGGTCCCGTAGGGGTTCAGCGCGGCCCCGAGGCGGATCCCGATGTCCCGCGACGAGAAGTCGTGGCGCCCGGTCCGGCGGGCCGCCACGGCAAAGCGCCTGCCGCGCACCAGATCCCGGTAGAGCTCGTGGCCGGCCCGCACGATCCGGTCCAGGTCGGCTTCGAGCACCGCGTCGACGCGGGAGTAGGAGTGGACGCCGAAGACGCGCGTCACGGCCAGCATCGCTTCGTCGGCCGATCGTGCGCCGCCCGGGTCCGACACGGTGACGAACAGCCGGCTCCAGCGGTCGCTCACGCGGGCGCGGGCGCCGGCGGAGCCGAGCGCGTCGCTCACATTCCTCGCCAGCCGCCTCTGGAAGCGGCGGCGGGTCCGGTTCGACTTGCTGGCCACTTCGCCGGCGATTCGGACGATGTAGCGGGCGACTTCGGTCATCGGCGGGACCTCCCGGGGCTCACGGATACAATCGCCGCCGCGACCACCCCTCCGGCCCGTCGCGCTCGTACAGGAACCGGTCGTGCAGCCGCGCCTCGCCCTCCTGCCAGAACTCGAACGCGTCCGGGACGACCCGGAAGCCGGACCAGTGGGGCGGCCTGGGAACCTCGCCTCCCGCGAAACGCGCCTCCAGCGCCTTCACCCTGTCCTCCAGGGCCGCGCGGCTCTCCAGCTCCCGGCTCTGGTCGGAGGCCCAGGCGCCGATCCGGCTTCGGCGCGGGCGGCTCGCGAAGTACGCGTCGGCCTCGGCGGCGGACACCGGTTCGACCGGGCCCCGGAGCCGCACCTGCCTCCCGAGGGGCTGCCAGTAGAAGCTCAGTCCGGCGCGGGGGTGCCGGCCGAGCGACCGGGACTTGGCCGACTCCAGGTTCGTGTAGAACGCGAACCCCCGGGCGTCGAATCGCTTGAGGAGGACCATCCGGCCCTCGGGGGTGTCGCCTGGGCCCAGGGTGGAGAGGCACGCGGCCTCGGCGAATACGATCCGCGGGTCGGCCTCGGCGTCGGCGAACCAGCGGGCGAACTGGTCGACCGGGTCGGGCGCCAGGCCGCCGCGGCGGAGGTGCTTTCCCGTGAACGTCACGATGCCTCGCGCCCCGGACGGTCAAGGTCCGGGCGCGGCCCGCCCGAGCTGGAAGGCCAGCGATTCGCCGACGCCCTCGAAGTCGAAGCGGAAGCCGTTGCGGGTGGCCGCCTCGGGGAACGCGCGGGCGCCGTCGAGGAGCAGGGCCCCGCCCATCTCGCCGAAGATGCCGCGCACCGCGAGCGACGGCACCGGGAGCAGCGTGGGGCGTCTCAGGGCGCGCCCCAGCTTCGTGGCGAAGGTGGCGTTGGTGACGGGATGGGGGGCGGTGGCGTTGACCGGTCCGCTGAGCGAGGGAGTGACGAGAGCGTGAAAGACGAGGGCGACGAGGTCGTCGTGGTCGATCCAGCTCACGTACTGGCGCCCCGGCCCCAGCCGGCCGCCGATTCCCAACTTGAACGGGAGCAGCATGGTGCCGAGCGCGCCGCCCGCGGGGCTGAGCGCGAGTCCGGTCCTAAGCACGACCACTCTGGCTCCGGACCGCCCCGCCCTGAACGCCTCGGTCTCCCACTCCCTGCAGAGGTCGGCCAGGAAACCGCTACCCGGCCGGCTGCTCTCGACGAGCCGTTCGCTTCCGCGGTTGCCGTAGTACCCGACCGCCGACGACGACACCAGGACCCGCGGCGGGTTTCGCAGGCGGTTCAGCGTCTCGGCCAGCACCCGCGTACCCACAACGCGGCTCTTCCATATCGCCCTCTTCTTCGCCGGGGTCCAGCGGCCCCGCGACAGACTCTCCCCCGCCAGATGAACCACGGCGTCCACGCCTTCCAGACGCTTGCCCTCGATCTTCCGCTCCATCGGGTCCCAGTAGACCTCTCGCAGCTCGCGGTTCGGCCTGCGGCGCACGACGGGCAGGACCTCGTGACCACCGGCGGCGAGGAAGTGGCGGAGCGCCGAGCCGACGAAGCCGCTCGCTCCGGTGACCGCAACCTTGAGCGGGGGGCCATCGTATGCGGCGTGCCGCGCCAGGTCGAGCGCGAGACGCCGGTCGCGAAAGCGGAGGAGCCGCCTGATCTCGCCTTCGATCGCGGACCCGGCCAGGACTGCGGCCGCGGCCCCCAGCGGCGGGTCGTAGGCGATGCGGTCGCGGACCAGGCAGGCGCCGCCGCCCCGGGGTTCGAATTCGTGGCGGTGTACCCACGACCCCATCGGACCGGCTATCTGCTCGTCGGTGAAGAGGCGGCCGGGCTCGAATTCGGTGTGGCGGAGCTTGAAGTCCACCTTGAGGGGGCCCCGCCGCACCCTCACGTGCACCGTCCCGCCATCGCCGATCTCCCCCTCCCGGCCGACCACCCGCACGTCCTCCCAGGGAGGCGTCAGGCGCTCGAGCGCGCCCGGGCGCATGTGCCAGTCCCACACCCGGTCGACCGGGAACGGCAATTCCCTTTCGTACGCCAGCCGGGGCATGGCCGCCTCAGACCGCTCCGCCCCGCCAGGAGACGCCGGCGATGGCCGTGCGGATGGCCTCGACTCCGGCTCCCGGCCCGCCGGAGTGCCCGAATACCGCCGAGCCGGCCACCAGCACCGTAGCGCCGGCCTGCACGAGCGCGGGAGCGGTCTTCGCGCTGACTCCCCCGTCGACCTCCACCTCCACCCGTCCCGGCCGGTGCGCCTCCACCAGGGCGCGGGCGCGCGCCACCCTCTCCAGCGCGCCGGGGATGAAAGTCTGGCCGCCGAAACCCGGGTTCACCGACATGATCAGGAGCAGGTCGATGTCGCCGAGCACGGCCTCGGCCGCGGCGAGCGGCGTCGCGGGGTTGAGGGCCACGCCGGCGCGTCTTCCCAGCCCGCGGATCAGACCGAGGGTGCGGTGAAGGTGGACCGTCGCCTCCGCGTGGACGGTGATGACGTCCGCGCCCGCCCCGGCGAAATCGCCGATGTAGCGATCCGGGTCCTCGATCATCAGATGCACGTCGACGGTGCGCTCGGTGACCCCCCGCACCGCGCCGGCGACCAGCGGCCCGACCGTGATGTTCGGCACGAAGCGGCCGTCCATGACGTCGACGTGAATCCACTCCGCCCCGGCCTCGTCGACCGCGCGCACCTCCCGTCCCAGCTCGGCGAAGCGGCAGCTCAGCAGCGACGGGGCGATCCTGACGCTCACGGCCCTTCCCTCTCCAGGCGGCGCACCCCCCCCGCTCCCGCCACCACCGCCTCGCACGCCATCTCCAAGAACAGGCCCGATTCCACCACCCCGGCCCGGCTCGCCAGGCGCCCGTCCAGCCCGGAAGGATCCTCGATTCCGCCTGCGAAGCCGCAGTCCAGGATCAGGTTGCCGTTGTCGGTGCGGTAGGGGCCGCCGTCGCCACCGGTGCGGAGGCGGGGCTCGGCCCCCAGTTCTCGCAGCCAAGCCATGTGACTTGCGTGGCCGAACGGCACCACCTCGACGGGCACGGGAGCGCGCTCGCCGAGCCTCCCCACCAGCTTGGAGTCGTCCACGATCACCAGCATCCGGGCCGACGCCTGCGCCACCATCTTCTCTCTGAGAAGTGCGCCTCCCAGCCCCTTGACGAGGTCGAGGCGGGGATCGACCTCGTCCGCCCCGTCGACGGCGAGGTCCAGGGCGCCGAGCTCGTCCGGGGCGGCCAGCGGGATGCCCAGCCGCCGCGCGGCCTCCTCGGTGCGCACCGAGGTCGGAACCCCCACGACGCCCGGGAGCTCACCGCGTGCGATGCGAGCACTCAGGTGTTCGAGGAAACATGCGACGGTCGAGCCGGTTCCGAGGCCGACGCGCATGCCCCTGGAGACGCGGTCCGCGGCCTCGCGTCCGGCCAGGCGCTTCATCTCGTGGACGGAGGATCGGGCCAAGGCGCCGCCGGGTCCGAGGTGGTGGTGTGGGCGATTCGGCGAAATCTACCCGCCGCGGGAGCCGGTCACCAGTCGGCGAGCGCGCCGGGGCGCCGACTCGCGGAGGCGTACGGCGGGCCGGGTGCCTTCGCGGAGGCGGCGAAGCGGTCTCCGCAGCGCTCAGCCGGACCGCGCGCGACAACGGCGGAAACCCCCGCTTTTAATTAATTAACGTCGCGCCGACATTCGCCTCTTGTGTCCCGTTCGCCCTTCAAGCCCCGGACCCGGAGGGGCGGCGGCCTCTTCCAACGCCTCGGCCAGGGCCTCGAACTGCGCCTCCAGCGCCGCCGCCGAGGTGCCGCCCCGGACCGCGCGCGACTCGGTTGACGCCGCCGCATCGAAGACCGCGAAGACGTCGTCGGCGAAGGCCGGGTGGACGGCGCGCATTTCGTCCAGGGTGAGGCGGTCGAGGTCCCTGCCCGTCGCCTCCGCCGCGCGGACCAGCGCCCCCACGGCGCGGTGGGCGTCGCGGAACGGCAGCCCCCTGCGGACGAGATGGTCGGCCACGTCGGTGGCGAACAGAGCGGGCCGCAGCGCCCCCGCGATGCGGACCCGGTCCAGAGCCATGCTCTCCACCGCGCCGGCGATGGCCGGCAGCACCACGCCAAGGGTGTCCGCGGAGTCGAAGACCGCCTCCTTGTCCTCCTGCAGGTCGCGGTTGTATCCCGTCGGCAACCCCTTCAGCACCGTCAGCATCCGCGTGAGATTCCCGACGAGGCGGCCCGACTTGCCGCGCACGAGCTCGGCGACGTCCGGGTTCCGCTTCTGCGGCATGAGAGACGAACCCGTCGTGTAGCCGTCGCCCAGCCGCACGAAGCCGAATTCGCTGCTGGAGAAGAGGACGAGGTCCTCGGCGAGCTGGGAGAGATGGACGCCGGTCATGGCCGCGCCGAAGAGGAGCCGCGCGGCCCAGTCGCGGTCGGAGACGCCGTCTATGGAGTTTTCCGAGACGCCGGCGAATCCGAGGTCGCTCGCCAGCGCCTCCCGGTCGACCTCGAACGGACAACCGGCAACCGCCCCCGACCCCAGAGGGAGGACGTCGCACTCCCGCAGCACCGCGCGGAAGTGCTCCAGATCGCGCACGAGCGGCCACGCCCGCGACAGCAGCCAGTGCGAGGCCGTGACCGGCTGCGCCTGTTGCAGGTGGGTGTAGCCGGGCATCGGATCCGCGCCGGCCGCCCGCGCCTTCGCCGCGAGCGCCTCGACCAGCGCCGCAACCAGACCGCGAAGAGCGGCGATCGCCTCCTTGCCCCACAGGCGGAAGTCGGTGGCGACCTGGTCGTTGCGGGAACGGCCGGTATGGAGCTTGCCTCCGAGGTCGCCTATCTCCTCGGTCAGCATGCGCTCGACGACGGTGTGGATGTCCTCGTCGGGGAGCCCGCCGGGTCCGGGCAGCGCCTCGAGCCGCCGGGCGACGGCCGCCAGACCCCGGTCGATCCGGCCGGCCTCGTCCCGCGTCAGGATCCCGGCGCGCTCGAGGCCGCGCATCCAAGCCCGGCTCCCCCGCACGTCGTGGGGCCACAGCCGCCAGTCGGCGCGGAGGGACCGGTTGAGAGCCTCCATTTCGGTCGCGAGACCGCCTTCGAAGCGCCCGCCCCACAGGGCCCGGCCTACCCGGCCGCGTTGCGCGCCGGAGGCGGAGGAGGAAGGCCGGCCGTCCAGCGGGCTCAGTCGGCGCGAGCGCGAACCGGCTCCGCGGCGCGCGTCCAGGCCGGCGGAGCTGCTTCGCCCGGCGCGCCCGGCCGCGGATGCGCCGTCAGCCGGGCCGCCGCCGTCTCCTGCGCCGCGACAGCGCGCTGGGGCAGGCTGAAGAGCTTCACGAAGCCGGAGGAGTCGGAGTGGGCATAGCCTTCGCAGGCGCCGAAGGAGGCGAGGCCGAGGTCGTACAGGGAGGCGGGCGCCTTCCGCGACAGAACGGTCGCCCGGCCCTTGTAGAGGCGCAACCCGACCGTGCCGGTCACGTTGGCCATCAGCGAATCCACCATGGCGTCGAGGGCACGCCGCTCCGGCGTCCACCACCGTCCCTCGTAGACGAGATCGGCGTAGCGCGGAGCCAGCCCGTCCTTCAGGGCCAGCGCGCGGCGCGACAGCACGAGCTGCTCCAGCTCCTGGATCGCGGTGAGCATGATCGTCCCCCCCGGGGTCTCGTACACGCCCCGTGACTTGATCCCCACCACCCGGTCCTCGACGACGTCGGCGCGGCCCACTCCGTGCTCGGACCCGAGTTCGTTCAGTTCGAGAAGCAGCGCCAGGGGCGACAACGGGCGTCCGTCGATCGTGACCGGGACGCCGGCTTCGAAGCCGAGCTCGAGGTCCAGGGGCGCGTCCGGGGCGTCCGCGGGATCGCGAGTCCACACGAAGACGTCCGGGTCGGGAGCGTTGGCGGGATCCTCCAGCGGGCCGCCCTCGTGGCTGATGTGCCACAGGTTCTCGTCGCGCGAATAGAGCTTCTCCTCGTCCACCCCCTCCAGCGGGATCCCCCGGGCCCGGGCGTAGGCGAAGGCGTCCTCCCGCGAGGCGATGTCCCACTCCCTCCACGGCGCGACCACCTCCAGATCGGGGGCGAGAGCCGCGAAGGAGAGTTCGAAGCGAAGCTGGTCGTTCCCCTTGCCCGTGCAGCCGTGAGCCAAGGCGCCGGCGCCGGTTCGCCGCGCGATCTCCACCATGCGGCGCGAGATCAGAGGCCGGGCCATTGCGGTGCCGAGCAGGTACTTCCGGCCGTACACCGCTCCGGCGCGCAGCACCGGCAGGATGTGATCCGTCAGGAACTCCTCCCTGAGGTCCTCTCCGAAGAACGCGGAGGCGCCGGTCGCGAACGCCTTCGCGGCCAGCCCGTCCACCCCCCCGCGCTGGCCCACGTCGGCCGCCATGCAGACCACCTCCGCGCGACGGTTCTCTCTCAGCCAGGGCACGATAACCGACGTGTCGAGCCCTCCCGAGTATCCAAGTACGGTCTTCACAGCCTCCCGCCGCTCCGTGGCTTCCGGTGTCCCCGAACCCGACACGGGCCGGAACACGGGGCCCGCACATCTCCCGCCAAGGCTGTACGGTACTGCCGATCCCCATGCCCCGGACCCGTTCGGTTCCGGGCCGCGACAAATAATATGCAGTGCTGCTGGAATAATATGCAGTTGGTTCGCGGGCGTCAACCAAGCTGGGGCCCTTCCCCGGCGGGCGCCGCCCCGCGACCAGGGGGCCGTTCGCCGCCCCGCCGGCCCGGCCCGTCCCCTCGCGGGTGCTCCGGTTGCCGCTCGCATGGCACCGCCGGGGCCCCGGAGACGCCTACCGGCGCCAACGGATCAGAAGTGCAGCCTCAGCGAACGCCGCCCTGCTCGCCCGCCAGCTCCTCGATCGCCGCCGCAACCTCTTCCGCGGCACGCGCGTCACGCAGGATGACGAGAACGGTGTCGTCGCCCGCGATGGTTCCCACCAGCCCTTCGAAGTCCTCCCGGTCGATCCCCGACGCCACCGTCTGCGCGGCCCCGCTGAGCGTCCTCACCACGACCAAGTTGCCCACCGCGGCGGCGGACACGAAGAGGGTCGGCAGGATCGAGTCCAGCGCAACCATGTGCTCCCACTCTTCGGACAGCGTGTAGTGCGGCTTCCCGTCGGCACCGGTCACCTTGACCAGGCGGAGGTCGCGGATGTCGCGCGACAGGGTGGCCTGCGCGACGGAAAAGCCCTCCGCGGCCAGAAGCCCGCGCAGAGCCTCCTGGTGCGGGACGCGGCGCTCGCCGACGATCCGGAGCACCGCGGCCTGGCGCCGTCGCTTGCCTCCGGACCTCACCGCGGGCCCGTGTTTCGACGGCCCGTCAGAACTCGT
The DNA here is from genome assembly GCA_028873825.1 of Gemmatimonadota bacterium. Lineage (GTDB taxonomy): Bacteria > Gemmatimonadota > Gemmatimonadetes > Longimicrobiales > Gaopeijiaceae > Bin94. The sequence goes on from JAPPNM010000049.1 coordinate 14,016, forward strand.
GATGAACGCGGAGCAGTAACAGCCGACCGACCTCCGGGGCTCCCACGAACTCCCGGTGCATGTTGCCGAGCACGTTGTTTGCGGTCAGCGAAAGGCGAGTCCCGGGCTGGAAGGGCAAACGGTAGCCGACCGACGCGTCCACGACCTGATACTCGTCGACGGTGCCTTGGTACACACCGGAGTTCATGGGGAATTCGGCGGTCATGCGCACGCGCCCCTGCAGCGACAGCCCCGCGGCGCGGTCGTCGAAGGTGAAGCCGACGGATCCCTTGCTCTTCGGGGCGTTCAGCGCGATGTCCGACAGGTCGTCGCACTTGCCATCCTCGTTTTCGCCGATGAAGCAGTTGTCGCTCACCATGGAGTAGTTGACGTCGACCGCCAACCGATCCGAAACCAGGATCTGCGCCGCCAAGTCGGCGCCCCAGTAGCTCAACTTCCCGAAGTTGCGGTAGGTGACCATGACATCGTGGGAATCCTCGACCTGGTCCGGCACGACGGTCCCGACCGGAAGCAGCCCGATCAATCCGGCGAGCCCGCGCGCATCCGCCTCGGACAACAGGCCCACCTGAATGGCCGGCCTGAGGCGGAACAGGACGAAGTCGACTGTGGATTGCGGTTCGAAGAACACGTTGGGCGTCTCGACGCGGAGGGCTCCGACGAAGTTCTGGATCTCCGCCGAGTAGACGTCCGCGGAAAGCAGCACGCGGTTCCCCAACAGACCCTTGTAGCCCGCTTCGAGCGTCGTGTGGATCGTGGGCATGAGAGGATCGACGTTGGTGGGCCCGTCGGGGTCCGGCTCGAAGACCCCGGCGCCGGTGTTCAGCCGCCCGAGAGCGGTGCCGAGAACCGGATCGCCGTCGAGGTCCCCCGGGTTCCGGAGGAACATCACGACCGGTCGCTGTGCGGGAGGCAGAAACTGCTCCACCAGATCGAGCACGGCCTCCCAGAAGGGGGGTGCGACGGCGGGGAGAGAACGACCCCCGCCGAGCGGGGAACGCATACACAGGGACTTGTAGCCCCCCTCACACGTGCGGTCGAAGGTGAACCCGCTGCTTGCGGGGACCCCTCGCGCCCGCACCGCGTAGAAGGCGTCCAGCGGCGCAGGCAGCCGCGCCGCGATGATGTCCAGGAAGAGGTTGTTGGCGGTCGGAGTAGCGAAGGCGCGGTTGTAGGTCAGGCGGAAGTTCTGGTGTTCGTCGGGCTTGAAAACCAGGGCGGCTCGCGGCGAGACGTTCGGATCCTGCAGGCGGTTGTGGTCGTCAATGCGAATGGCCGTGACCAGATCCAGCCTGTCCCCCAACGAGGTCTCCGAGTGCAGGTAGCCCCCGATCTCGGAGATGATGTCGTCGTCCTCGTTGCGTCCGTTTATCGTGCTGTCGGTGCGCGGCTCGGTCCTCTGCCAGTCCACGCCGTAGGTGAAGCTCTGCCAGGAACCCACGTCGAAGCCGTACTGGAACTGCGCCGCCATGGTGCGAGACCGGTCAACGACCGGCACTCCGGTGCGGAGGCCGAAGGTGCCCTCCTCCGCGTCGGCCTCCGACCCCCCGGAGTTGGTCATGTTGAGGAAGAACTGGGCGAAGAGCCGGTCCTTCGAGAAGCGGGACTGGAGGTGGTTGTACCCCCAGTTCTTCACCTGGAAGGCGCCGACTCCGGTCATCTCCACTCCACTGGCGAGTGTCGAGGTCCCCCCGTTCAGCACGAGGTCGCCGCCGCCGGCAAGCCGGAAATCGAGACGCGCGTCGACGGAGTAGCGCTCGCTGGCATAGTCCCGCACGCAGTGCCTGCACCCGGCGCTGTCGTGGGCGAACATTTCGGCCGGATCTTCGTATTCCCAGTCGTTGCCGCGCTGGTACTGCCCCGAAATCTTGAGCCCGAAGTTCTCCGAGGGCGCGTGGGCCGTGCGGAACTGGGCGTGGAGGAGCGACCGGTCCCCACCGGCGAGCGAGATCGTCGACCCCTGCTTGTCGAGGGGAGACGAGGTGATGATGTGCATGACGCCCGAGGCGGCGTTCGGGCCGTAGAGCGCCGCGCCGGGTCCCAGCGAAACTTCGATGCGGTCGATGTCCAGGTCCGTAACCGGGAACATGCTGTAGGCGTTGAACCTGAGCGACGGAATCCGCGCATAGCGGTTGTCGATGATGGTCAGCAGCGTCCCCGAGAAGACGTTGTTGAACCCGCGGGCCACCACGGTGCTCTGCGCCAGGCCCGTCTGGGCCCGGTCGATGCCCGGCAGCGCCGTCACGTGATCGGCAACCGTTACTGCCGCGGTTCTCGCGACCTCGTCGGCCGAGACCGTGGAGACGGAGGCCGGGGCGTCCAGCGCCTTCTCCTGGCGGCGCGACACCGTCACGACCACGGGGTTCAGCATCAGGGCGCGGGAGCGCAGCGCGACGTTCACCTCCGTGTCGCCCCCGGCAGCCACATTCACCCCGTCGACACGGGCGGTCCCGTAGCCGATGATGCTCACGACGACGGTGTGCGTCCCGGGCGACACGGTGAGCGTGAACAGGCCTTCCGCGTCGGACCCCCGCGGACCCCCCTGGGCCCGCGCCTCCACCGCGGCCCCGGCGATCGGCTCCCCGGTCTCGGCGTCGGTCACGCGTCCGCTGATCGTCCCCTGTTGCGCAAGCGCCGGCGCCACCGGAAAGCTCATGGCGAGGGCTACCGAAAGTGCGGTGGCGAATCGAGATCCGACGCTCATCGTACCATCCTTGGTGCAGAGGTGCGCTAGGTTGCTAGTGCTGCCGAAGATAGGGAATCCCGGGAGGGAACACAATCGTTGCGGAGGTCCGGCCGGCTCCGAGCTCCCGGACGACGAACCGCGGGATGGCGCCGGTGACGAATTGGCTCAAGGCGGAGGACTTCGACGGCGCCAGACGCCTGGTGGCCCCGCAGGTGCATCGTACTCCGTTCCTGTCCTTCCGGACGCTGGGCCGGGCGACCGGCACGAGTTGCTGGCTCAAGTGCGAGAACCTGCAGAAGACCGGCTCCTTCAAGGTGCGCGGCGCCCTGAACGCGATCGCTTCGCTGGACCGCGCCGAGGCCGCCCGGCAGGTCGTCACCGTCTCCGCCGGAAACCACGCCCAAGCCGTGGCGTGGGCGGCGCGGCGGGCGGGGGCGCGGGCGGTCGTCGTGATGCCGGAGGGGGCGTCGCGGTCGAAGGTGGCCGCCGCCGGCGGGTACGGGGCCGAAGTCGTCCTCAGCGGGACGGCGGCCGAAGCCTTCCGCGAGGCGCTGCGGCTCGCGGACGAGGAAGGGCTGACCTTTCTGCACCCGTTCGACGCGGAGCCGGTGATCGCAGGCCACGGTTCGACCGGCCTCGAGATGGCCGAGGACCTTCGGGGCGAGGCGGCGATCGTCGTCCCCGTCGGGGGCGGCGGCCAGATCGCGGGGATCGCGGGGGCGCTGGCCGCCGCGGGCAGGCTGTCGGGCCGGGGCCGAATGCGCGTGTTCGGCGTCGAGCCCGAGGGAGCGCCCTCCATGCGCCGGAGCCTCGACGCGGGACGCGCCGCCACGCTGGCGGACACCCGCACCATAGCCGACGGTCTGGCGCCTCCCATGGCGGGGGAGCTCAACTACCGCTACGTGGCCGAGTTCGTCGAGGACGTGGTGCTCGTCAGCGACGAGGAGATCCTCTCCGCGATGCGGCTGCTCCTGACCCGCGCGAAGATCGTGGCGGAGCCCTCGGGGGCCGCGGCGGTCGCTGCGCTGATGTGGGGCCGCGTGCCCGTGTCGCCGGGCGAGGCGGCGGTCGCGCTGGTTTCGGGGGGCAACGCGGACGACGACATGGTGGTGCGGGCGTTGCGGGAGGGGGCGCGGTGGCCCTGATCCGGACCGAGGGCGCGGTGAGGGCCCTTCGCGGCTCCGCTCCGCGTTGGTCTTCGGGCGAACCGCACCGCCGTTCGCCCTTCGTCGCGCCTTGCCGGCCCGGCGCCTCGCCGCTCTCGGTGCTCGGGCG
>JAPPNM010000008.1 GCA_028873825.1 Gemmatimonadota bacterium
TTTGGGGTTTTTTTTTGTTGGGGGGGGGGGGGGGGGGGGGCGCCCCTCGGCGGGGGGGGGGGCGCGCCGCGGGGCGGGGGGGGGGGGGGTCCCGGGCCCCCCGGCCCCCCCCCTCCGTCGTTCATTCTTCGAAGTGCGAGATGTTCTTCTCGATGTAGTCGTGCCATTCCGGCGGCACGTCGGTGTCCGGGAAGATCGCCTGGACGGGGCACTCCGGCTCGCAGGCGCCGCAGTCGATGCACTCGTCGGGGTGGATCAGGTACTGGTCGCCGGCCTCGTAGATGCAGTCCACCGGACAGACCTCCACGCAGCTGGCGTCCTTGGTGCCGATGCACGGCTCCGTAATGATGTAGGTCAACGGACCACCTCGGTAGTCGCGGGACTTTCGGAGCCACTATGATTGTCGAACGGTATCGGGGCCGCAACCCTGGCTGTCCGGCGTGCGGCGCAGACGGCCCGGGCAAGCCCGCGCGAGCGCCGGGCGCGGGGAGGCGCCGCGCCGCCTACAGCGTCCCTCGGTAGTGGTGGAGGGTCGCCTCGACCGCCGCCTCCAGCCCGGGCGTCGTTCCCGCCAGCGGATGGACGGCTTCGAACGTATGTCCCGACCCGGCTACGACTTGCAGCCGGGCGTACGGACCGGCCCCGGCCAGGCGGCGGGCCTCGCCGACCGGCACCGTCGCATCCTCCTCCCCGTGAACGACGAGCCACGGCACCTGCACCCTCGCCGCCGCCGCCACGACATCCAGCCGGGCCGCGTTCTCGCGCAGGTCGTCCCAGAGGTCGCGGTAGAGGGGCATCCGCTGGCCCGTCCGGGCGTTGTCGACGTACGTGACGCCCCGGGTCTTCCAGTCCCGCACGTGCTCCTCGCCCCAGCGGCGAAAGGTCGAGACCGCGGCCCAGGTCACCAGCGCCGAGACACCCGGGTGTTCGGCCGCCGTGACGATGGCGCCGCCTCCCCCGCGGCTGTGACCCAGCAGTCCCAGCGCGGCGGGGGGACGCCCTCCGCTCCACTCGCCCGCCAGCGTGCGGTCGGCCATCCAGCGCAGGTCGTCCAGCTCCCGCGACAGCGTGTTGCGGCCGAAGGCGTCCAGATTGGTGAAGTCCACAAGGCCGGGGCCGGTGCCGTTCAGCGAGAAGTTGAAGGAGACGACCATGTGGCCGTCCCTCGCCAGACTCTCGCAGAGGTGGGGGAGGAAGCCCCAATCCTTGAAGCCCTTGAAGCCGTGCGCGACGACCACCGCCGTGTCGGGATCGCTCCGGGAGGGGAGCCGGATGTCGGCGCGAATGACGTCGCCGTGCGGGGGGGTGGTCTCGACGCGGTGGTGCTTCACCGGGGTCCCCGCCACTCGACGTCCTCTTGGCCGACGTCGAGATTCTCCAGTCGGGCGGCGGCAAAGAGGTAGTCCGAGAGCCGGTTGAGGTGGCGGATGATCGCCGGGTCGACCGCGGATTCCGCCGCGAGGGTGACCGCGCGCCGTTCCGCCCGCCGGCAGACCGCCCGGGCCAGGTGCAGGCCGCTCGCCCCCGCGCTCCCGCCGGGCAGGACGAAGTTGCGAAGCGGCGGCGTGGCCTCCGCGGCCTCGTCGATCCACGATTCCATGTCGGCGACGCGGCCGGCCGGAAGCTCCGGCAGGACCGGTGCGGGCCGTCCCTCGCGCGGGGGCGGCGTGGCGAGGTGGGCGCCGATGGCGAAGAGGTCCGACTGGAGGAGTTCCAGGCGGGCCGCGGTCGCAGCCCCGGTTACCCGCACCGCCGCAGCCCCGATCGCAGCGTTGAGTTCGTCGACGGTTCCGTATGCCTCCACGCGCGGGTCGTCCTTGGGCGTTCGCCCGCCCCCGAAGAGCGCCGTTTCGCCCGAGTCGCCACGCCTGGTGTAGATCTTCCGCATTCCGGTTCGGGTTCGGCGGGGACGGCGGCGCGCCCCCCCGCCCTTCGCCCCCGGTACATGCACGGTGTCGCACGCCCTATCTTGAAGTGTAGCATGGTACCAGGCATCCACGACTTCGGGATGGACGAAATCGTCACCGTGAAACGGCCCGCAACGGGATCCGGCCCGCTCTCCGCCGAGGCGGTCGCCCGGGCGAACGACCTCTACTGGCGCTCCGGCGCCGGCGTCAACCAGCTGGCCAGGGAGCTGGACCTGTCCAAGGGGGCCCTCTACGAAATCATAGCGCCGCTTCCGGCCGGCCTGCCCTGCCCGGGTGGCGACGGGGAGATGTCGTACCCGAACAGGACGGCGCGTGAACGCGGGTTCGTCTCGTGCGCCGCGTGCGGATTCGAGGACGAGGAGGAGCGCGTTCGCGGCCACATGGAGGAACGGGAGTACGCGGAGCCGGACGTCACCGCCGCGGATCCGGTGCTGTCGGCGCGCACCGAGACCGGGTTCGTTTCCCCGGCTCGCACGCTGGAGAAGTTGATGGTGGCCTCGGCTCTCGCCGGCGTTGCGGCCGGGCTTCTTCTGGGCGGTATCCTGAGACGGCGATGACGGAACGACGAAAGGCCCCGTGGGTTCGGTTGGCAGCAGCCCTTTGGCCGGTCGTCTCCCTGGGCTGCGGCGGCGGAGACGGCGGCAACGAGGAATCCCGGTCCGCGGACGATGCCCCCAAGTCCGCCGTCACGACCGAAATGCTCTCCGAAGGGGGTGTGGACTACCGGCCCCCCGCCCAGGAGATCCCGCTCGAGGAGCTCGGCTTCGACTTCGGCTCCGACGACGCCCCCATAAGCGTGGTCGAGTTCAGCGACTACGGTTGCGGCTACTGCCGCCGCTTCCACGCGGAGACCTTCCCGACGCTTATGAAGGGCCACATCGAGACCGGGACGGTACGCTGGAAGTACGTCACCTACCTCAGCGGGTCGTTCGCCAACAGCCCGGCCGCGGCGTTCGTGGCGGAGTGCGCCGGCGAGCAGGGGCGCTTCGCTTCGGTGAGCTATCGCCTCTTCGAGCGCCAGCGGGACTGGAGCCGCCTGCGCGATCCGTTCCCCGTCTTCGCCGAAATCGCCCGGGAAGCCGGCGTCGATCCCGACGAGCTCCGGGCCTGTATCGAGGAGCAGCGTCCCCGGGCCCGGTTGCGGAGCGGGATTGTTGCCGGGCGGCGCCTGGGCGTGCGCGGCACCCCGCACTTCGTGGTCGACGGAGTGCCGGTGATGGGGGCTCGGCCGCTGGAGTGGTGGACCAGGTTCTTCACTGCCATCGAGGCCGAGATCGCGAAGGAGGCCGGCGTCGGCGCGGAGCCGTCCGGACGGGAGCCTCCTCCATGACGACCTCGAAGTCCTCCTCGTAGCCCACCCGCCCCGGCGAGGGCAGGTAGCGCGACACGTCCACCTCGGCGCGGGCCAGCTCGCGGTCGAAGGCGTCCCGGTCCCGCCGGGAGGCGTCGGCGCCGGTGTCGGAGGTGGCGTAGACGATGCGGCCGAGCTTCTGGTCCTGCAGCCTCAGCCGGCGGCGCACCAGCTCGGCCTCTACGAAGGTCTCCCGCACGGCCGGGAAGCGATAGCGGAACCCCGCGTCGTCGGCCTCCACCTCGGCGTCGAACTCGGCGGCCAGCTTCTCCAGCTCGCAGAGCGCGTCCTTCGGGGCCGCCTTCCAGCCTTCGAGCCGCTCCAGCACGTGCCGGATCGCTTCGCCCGCCGAAATCCATCGGACCGTTCCCGCGCTGCGCGCGTAGACGAGATCTATAAGGAGGCGGCGCACGTTGCGCTGCAGTCGCGCCCGGTTCTCGCGCCTGAGGCCCAGCGAGCGAACCAGCGGAATGCCGAAGAACATGCTGCTGAAGGTGGCCGGCACCACGCCGAGCCCGTAGAACCAGAGCGCTCCCACCGGGACGGCCTCGACGGCCGCGGTCCCCAGCGCGGGACCGAGCCCCAGAACCAGCGACGCCGCCAGGTTGAACCCGTTCAGCGCCCCGATGCCCACGTTGGAGGCCGCGGCGTTGCCGGTGAGCTTCTTCCGGTACTCCAGCCGGAGCCACGCGGGGTTGGGCTCCGTGGCCCGCACCCGCCCGTGGGCGCTCTTCATGAGGCCGGGAAAGGCGTACAGCACCTCGCCGCGTTCCGAGACGACGGGATCGCCGCCGTAGGCACCGGTCAGCCGGCCCATCTCCTCGCGGGCGTCCGCGAGCGACAGCCCCGTGTGCTCCACCAGCTCGGCCGAAGCGAGCACTCCCTTGCGCGCCCGGATGAGCCGGAGGACGCTCCTGTCCTTCTGCACCCGCGTGGGCCGCGGCTCCTCGGGGCCGAAGATGAAGGCGAAGACCTTCTTGTAGAACGGCGGCCGCGCCTCCTTCGGCAGCCGCCTCGCGTGACGGTGGCCGTAGTAGAGGCTGCCCCGGCTCCAGCCCCGGCCCCCCATGAGCCAGTGCAGGAGCAGAAAGTCCCCCAACCCGAACCCCCCGCCCCGGCGTCCCCCGATGCCGCCCCGGTCGTCCTTGTTGGCGAACATCAGGGCGATGACGAGCGCCACGAAAATCACGAAGTAGGCCACCAGCATGACGGCGGTCCACACCTTGAACCCCGTCTTGAAGGCGGACCAGGCCGCCTTCCTGAAGCGGACCCCGAACGGCTCCCGGTCCCGCGCGATGAGCTTGGGGTCGAACCGGTAGAGGAGGTCGCCGGAGTCGGAGACATCCAGATGGCCGCGGCGAGTCTCCAGGAGGCCCTTCAGCGCGGTCTCGGCCTCGTGGTCGGGCATGCCGGTGGCGGAAACGACATCGCCCAGGGTGGCGCGGCCGCCGAGGCGGCGCAGGGCGGCGGCGATGTCGGGGCCGGGTTCGGCGGCGGGGGTGGCGGCGATCTCGGGCAACGGACATCCTGCTTTCGGTGACGTAGGTGGGTGGACAGCCTGGAGCGGCGGGCGTATGGTTACGACGACCTCGCCGGGGAAAGATCGTTTCCGGAGTGGTGAGGACGCAACAGGGTTGCGGTGGTGCGGGGGGGCCGGGCCGGGGCGGTCGGGGTTTTTCGGTGCGTCCGCCGGGGGGACGCGGGGAGGGGGAAAGGGGCCGTGTTGATCGGATGATGATGGCAGCGACTTACGCTGACGGTTCGACAGGACCGCCAGAACAACGGAGCAACCATCGATGCCGCGTATCAACGGCGGGCTGAAGCCGGTTCTCATGCTGGGACCGCCCTACCGTCATCTCAAGGCTGTCAGCCTCGCCGATCCCGCCCGTCCGCAAGAGGGCGGCTGGGTATTGACGTGGAACCTCGGAAGCGAGCGATGGAGCGACGGCGAGCAGGTCGTCGCCGACCGCCTCGCCGGCACGTCGCTCGTCATCATCCTTCCGGACGGGAACGACCGGCTGTCGGTGCTGCGCGTCCTGCGGTTGATCGAGCGAACCCGGCCCCAGGCGGTGCTGCCTCACCACGAGGGACCGAGTCCGCGCGAGATCGCCAGCGTGATCCGCCGTCCCCCCACCTCTCTCGCATCCAGCGTGACCGACTACCTCGAGTGGAGGGGAATCCCGCTGGATCCGGGCACCCGCAACATAGTCCGGCGCACCCTGGAACTAAGCGACCGAATTCAGACAATTTCCGCGCTGGCAAGGAACCTGTACATGTCGAGGCGCGCCCTAGGGCGCCGTCTTCTCGGCCAGGGCCTGCCGGTCCCGTCCCACTGGCTGCAAATCGCGAGGATCCTTCGCGTCGCGATCAAGCTGCAGAACTCCGACGCCAGCCTGTTCAGCGCCGCCACGTCGCTCGGTTATCCCGACGGCTTCTCGCTGAGCAACCAGATGAAGCGCCTCTGCGGCGTCCGTCCGCTCGAGGCCCGCCGGCGCCTGGGCTGGGAGTGGCTCTTCGAGACCTGGCTGGCCCGCGAAGCCGGCCGGGGTACGCTCGCCGAGAGCGTCTTCCGCGCCCGTCCCTCCATAGCGGCCTCCGGCCCACCGGACCTCGGCGGTCCGGAAGTCCGCCCGCCCTCGTCCGCGGCTTCCCTCTGAAGTGGACATCACTCCATTGTCGGAATCCTCGGGGATCTTCCCACAAGAGCGCCGGAAGCAGCTGAGGCTGGAGTTCTTCGGAGGTCCAACCCTCTGGCGCGACGGCGAATCCGTCCGGATCTCCCCCTTTCAGGCCGGACTCCTGTCGATTTCCTTCGGGTCCGGCCAGGCCCGAATACCCAGATCCATGGTCCAGGGACTCCTCTGGGGCGTCGATCAAGGCAAGGTGGTCAGACACCGGCTGAGCCAGCTGGTCTATCAGACGAACCATCGATGCCGCACCAGGGTAATATCGCTGGAAGGGGAGTGTGTCCGAGTCAACACTCGCGAGGTCGCCACCGATCTGCAGAATTTCGACCACCTTATCCGGTCCGGCAACTTCGAAGCGGCAGGCGGGTTGATCGAGCGCGGCTTTCTTTCGGCGTTCCCGGGAAGGAAAACGGATGCGCTGGCGGACTGGATCAAGAAACAAGAATTCGGCAAGCGCACCCACCTGCGCAACCGGGCGCTTGCTGCCTGGGACGCCTCGGCGGCATCCAACAACTGGCTCGACGCCCAAGTCTCGGCGGAGGCGCTTTTCCGTCTCGATCCGCACGACGAAACGCTTCTCCGTCGAGTCATGCGCGCCCGGGCGATGGGCGGGACGGTCCAGGAGGCCGAAGCCATGTATCGCCTGTTCGGCGAACACGCCGACGCCTCCGGCCAGTGGAATCGCGAATCGAAGACCGTGAGCCTGCTCAGAATGGTCAGGGTCCTCTATCGGCTACCGGCCAGGAAGCCCGGAGTCGCGGAAGAGGCGGACTTCGACGTTCCCCTGGCCGGGCGCGCAAGCGAGCTGGCTCACCTTGCCAGGAGCATCTTCCGGAACGCTTCCCGGGATCCGTGGCAGACCATCACCGTCAGCGGCGAAGCGGGAATTGGCAAGACCAGACTGGTCGAGGAAGCGATTCACGGCGCCCATCTTCGGGGCTACAAGGTAATGCGCGCATGTCCGGGCGACTTGGAGCGGGACATCCCCCTGAGTCCGTTGCTGGAGGCGCTCAACCAGCCGTGGGTCGGCCCCGTTCTGGCGTCCATGGATGATCCCTGGCGGTCCCGCCTCATCTCCCTCATGCCGCAGTTCGGCCGCGCGGGGAAGGTTCCATGGGAGATGAACAACGGCCACGCGGGACACGCCGAGGTGACGCGGCGCCACATCTGCGAAGCGCTCTTGCGGCTGTTCACCGCCATCGCGGGATCCCAACCCGCCCTCGTTTTTCTCGACGACTTCCACTCGATCGACGCGGCGTCCGCCACCGTTGTCCAGTTTCTTCACCGGCGCTGGCAGCGCGGCGAACTGACCCTGCTCCTCTGCTATCGGCGGGAAGAGCTGGTGCGAAACGAACTCGCCGGGCGGCTGGTCGCTGAACTGGAGGCGTGCAGGGGTTCGACGCCGATCCGCCTCCGCGAATTGACCGGACCCTCGGCGAAGAAGCTCGTTACCTCGATCAGTGCCGAGGAACTCGACGAGCCCGGTGTCGACAACATCGTGAAGCTCGCCGGCGGGAACCCCCTGTTCCTGATGGAGCTGGCCGCCGACGCGCTGGCGGGCGGGTGCCGCCAACAGGCCCATGGCGGCGTCCGCGTACCGGACAAGGTGCGGACGATCATCGCCCGCCGCATTGCCGGATTGGAGCCCAACGCAAGGAAGGCGTTGTCAGGTCTCGCGGTCTTCGGGCGCCCGGCCACCCTCGGGCAACTCTCGCGGCTCTCGGGCCGCAGCCGTTTCGAGTGCATCGATGCGCTCGAATCGCTGCAGGAGCTTCGGCTGGTCGCGCGTACTGGCGACGAGGTGAGCATTCGTCACAGCGTCGTCCGCCACGCGGTGTACCAGGACCTCAGCCCGGCACGCCGGTCCCTGCTCCACAAACTGGCTGCGGAGGCGCTCCGGTCGGGAACGGCCGGTTTCCGGCCGGACCGCGTTGCGCATCACTACTCCGAGGCGGGCGATCGCGAGCTCGCCTACGTCTACGCCCTCGAAGCGACCGAGCCGAAGGCGGAATGTCCTCCCGCGGACCGACTCAGGTCGCTCGCGATCGCCTACCGGGCCGGCGAGGGAACACGGCGCGATCGCGTGACGTTGCCATTGGCACGCGCCCACCGTCGCGCCGGGACGCTGGAGGCGGCGCGGCGCTACGGAGAGGAAGCGCTCCGGCAGGGGGACGGGCTGTCCCGCCCCGAAATCGTGGAAACGCGCCTGATCGTCGCCGACTCGGGCTACTTGCTGGGTCGGCGATCGCTCGCCTCCACCCTGGCCGAGCTCGCGCATCTGGAGGAACTGGCACGGCGCCAAGGCGACGACGCGATCCTCGCGGCGGTCCTGGACACGACCCTCTTGGCGCTGCATCGCGCGGGCGACCGCGACGAAGTCTCCCGGATGCTGTCCGCCGTGGACGGGATGACCGGCCTTCGGGGTCCGCTGGCGAATTGCCGGATTCTCGCAACCAGGGCGATGGCGGCCGAGTACGGCGACCCGGCCACCGGGCTGGCCTGCGCGCGTCAAGCCGTTGCCATCGCACGTGAGTCGGAGCTTCACGGAGAGGTGATGTTTGCGGTGCAACGGCAAGTCGCCGCCCTGGCCGAAGCCGGACTGCTCACCACTGAACGGGGTCGGGGGGCGGTGGCGCTAGCCAGATCCGAAGCTCGGCGAAGCGACGACATTTTCTCTTATGCCCATATCCTGCTGGTCCTTGTGGACTGGCACACGGCCACCTGCGATCCCGAGATCGCCGCCAGGGTGCTGGAGGAGGCGCGCATCGTCGCCGCTGGGATGGACTGCCCCGAAATCCGTGCTCTGGAGCACTTGGCGCGGGGCAACCTGGCGCTGGCCCGCGGCGACCTGGCAGCCACGACTTCGGCGTTGCGAGGCGCCTACGGGATCGATGGCGTTTCGCGGGAAGCCCCGGACGCCGGCCGCGACGGATCTCCGGACGGGCCCGAAGGGCAGGTGGCGCCGGTACCCCCGAACCTGGCCGACGCGCTGGCCGGCCTCGAAGGCTCGCTCTATCTGGAGTCCGGCAAGTTCGGTCAAGCCGCGGCAGTCGCCGAGAACCGTCTCGTCGCGGAATCCCTGGCCGGCGTCAACCCCGAACTCATCCTGCTCCACGCCCGCCTGCTGTCCAGGAAGGGCGACACGCCAGCCGCCCTGACCCTGTTGGAGAGCGCCGCCGAAGCGCACGCGGCGGACAGACCGGTTTCCTGGCTGCGCCTGACGCTCGACCTCGTGAAGCTGGCGCGGCGCAGCGGCGACGCCCGCCCCGAGCTGGCCGCACGCGCCCGCGATGCCGCCAGGAAGCTCAACCTGTCGGGATTGGCGCACGAGTTCGTTCCTTTCGCAAAGTAGCCGCCTTCGGCAAGTTCCAACGGAGTCCGGTCGCTCCAGACCGGGACCGCGAACCGAAGACGACACGGAGAAGAACTGGATGATCCGCCGGAAACCGAACAGGGGCAGGCTGCCTGCGCGCGTATCGCTGCTCATGTCGGCACACTTGGCCCTGGGGGCGTGCTGGGGCAACGCCGACCACGGGTTGCTGAACGCGGAAGTCCACCCCGACAAGGAGAACGCCCCACCCGCCGACGCGCTCCTGATCACCGAGGATTCCGTCCCGGCCGGACTGGCCCCGGAGGCGCTGACCGCCTGGCGCGAGGCGCGAGACCGGCTGCTGGGCCCGTACGCCGCAGTGCGTCTTGGCTCGGAGGAGGCCGGCCCGCAGTCGTTCGGGCGGATCGGAGACGCGGCGGTCGACGCGCGGGGGAACGTTCTCGCATTCGACGCGGAGGCCATGGAGCTGCGTGCGTTCGAACCGGGGGGGAGCCATCTGTACAGCTTCGGCGGCACCGGGGACGGCCCCCTCGAAATGCGCGACAACCACTACGGAGTGTTCGAGGTCCTGGACGACGACAGAGTCCTCGTTGCCAACCGCTCGCGGACGAAGCTGTTCTCCGGGACCGAGGAGGAACCGACGCCGGAGAAGGTGTTCGCGGTCCCGTTCCTCGTGTCGGACCTGTGCGTGATGAACGGAGAGCGTGTCTTCTTCTCCGCGTGGTCGTCGGAGGACAACACGCTCGTTCAACCGGCTTCGATCGCGACCGGAGAGATGGGGACGGGATTCGGCGAGGGGTATCGCCACGAGGCCGATATCGTCAAGATGCACATGACTCAGAACATGCGAACGGCCTGTCTCGAGGAGACCGGCCAGGTCGTGGTCGCGTGGTCCCACCTTCCCACGGTCGTCGCCTATTCCGCGGACGACGGGACGGTCGGCTGGGTCGCCCGGGTGGAAGGCCATCTGCCGTCCCGCGTGGTGTACGGCTTGTTGCCGAACCCGGAAACCGGCGACAGGTTCCAGGCCGTTTCGGATCGCGGCGGGCGGAGCGACGAGCTGGCCGGCATGTTCCTCATGCCTTCCGGTCACATCGGGCTGCAGTACTTGCGGTACGGCATGGGCGAGGGCGACTCCGGGCTCCGCACATACCTGGTCGACGCGGCCACGGGACTGGGCGCATTCCTGGGCTATGACCTGCCGGTCGTCGCCTCCTGGCGGCCGGACGGGTACGTCGCCGTCTTCGACGATCCCCATCCCCGGCTGGAGGTGCGGACCTACGGCGAGGGGGGCGGGGGGCAGTAGGGCAACGCTGCAACCCTGGGAGCGGGCCGCAATGTCAACTCCAGTGTACAGAATGTAATCCGAAGTTGACACGAGGGTGGCCATGAGACCATCGACCATCGCGATCGCACCCGTGTTCCTGCTCCTGGTCGCGGCCTGCGCGGGAGCGCCGAAGGCGTACCGGCCCGCCTGCGACGACTGGGGTGACATGCGCTTCTTCGAGTCCGCTTCGCGACAACTCGTGCGGGCATGTCTCGAGGCGGGGGCGAAGGTCGATGCGCCCGAAGATGGGACGAGATCGCCGCTCCACTGGGCCGCCTATTCCAGGCCGGCATTCGTCCCGGTCCTGTTGGAGGCGGGCGCGGACGTCAACGCGCGCGACGAGAGGGGCTGGACCCCGCTGCGCCTGGCGATGGTCAGAAACCAACGCGCCGGCGTCGCCGCCGCCCTGTTGGAGGCCGGGGCCGATGTCAATTCGCCGGGTCATCGCGGTCTCACCCCGCTCCACGCGGCGGCCGCCAAAAGGGGGAACCTGGACGTCGTCAGGATCCTTCTGGAGGCGGGGGCCGACATTCATGCGACATCGGGCGGGGGCCGCACGCCCTTGCACACGGCCGCTTTCGGCGGGGCTGCGGAGATCGTGCATGCTCTGCTGGATGCGGGAGCGGACGTCAACGCCGGAGTCGGCGGCTTCGGCACTCCCCTGTTGCGCGCCGCAGAGAACCTGAGGAGCCGGGAGGCCGTCGTCATCGGCCTGCTCTGGGCCGGCGCGGATCCCGACGCGAGGGACGAACAGGGCAGGACCCCGCTGTACGCGGCCGCCAGTGCCGACCGCCCGGCGGCCGTTCGCGCCCTGCTCAAGGCGGGCGCGGATCCGGACGCGCTGACCGACCACGGCGAGTCGCCGCTCCATGCCGCGGCGGTGCATGCGGGTCCAGAGGTCATCGCTCTCCTGGCGGACGCGGGTGTGGACCCGAACGGACTCGACGGCAACTCCCTTGCGCCCCTTCACCATGCGGTGCGGAGGGGCGGCTGGTTCGCGATGCGGGGGGAGCGCTGGAAGCAGGGCACATCCGCGTGGAAGCTGCGCACATCCGCGTTGCTGGAGGCGGGCGCGGATCTGAACGTGCGCACCGCCACGGGCGACACTCCCCTGCACCTGTCGATCCAGCTTGCCGACTCGGTGCGACGGGGCGACACGACTGCGCTTTCCTGGCTGGTTCGGATGGGGGCGGACCTGAACCCCCGCAACGAAATGGGCCAGACGCCGCTGCACGCAGCCCGCGCTCTCCACAACCTCCCGGCCATGCGCAAACTCCTGGAACTCGGGGCCGACCCCGAATTGCGCGACGATGCCGGCAGGACCGCCGTTGCCGCCTGCTATTGGACCGCGGGCCGGGACGCATGGGATTTTCTCGCCAGCTCGCCCCCCGAAAGCGTGCGGGGGTGCCTGGAGAGCGGGGTCCCGGTGGACGCTCGCGGCCCGGACGGCGTCACGCCCCTGGCGGGGATGGTGTCCGCGCGTGGTTGCTGCGCCGATATCGCGAATGTCCTTCCCCTGTTCGTGGCCGCGGGCGCGGATGTCAACGCTCGGGACACTCTGGGCAGGACACCCCTCCACCTCGCCAGCGCAGCGTCCGGCACGATCCTCCCGGTGTCCGTCCTCGCCGTCGTCATTCCTGCACTGTTGGATGCGGGCGCCGAACCGAATGCGCGCGACTTGGAGGGCGCGACGCCGCTGCACGCCGCGGTGGCCTGGCGAGGATCGAGCGACACCCTGTTGCACCTCCTGGCGGCGTCGGGCGCGGACCTCGACGCCCGCAACAACCGCGGACAGACACCGCTGCACGCCGCCGTGAGCATTGACGATCCCGCCCTGGTGCGCACGCTCATGCGGCTCGGGGCCGACCCGGCGGTCCGGGACGGTGCGGGCAACCCGTTCGATCCGGTGGCCTGCGAACGCTGGGGCACCCGCACCTTCTTCGCGTTCGCCACCGCCGATGTCGTGGCCGGCTGCATCGAGGCCGGAAAGGACGTGCGGGCCGTCTTCAACGCGCACCCATGCGCGAGAAGCACCGGGGACACATGGGAATCTCCCCGAGTCCCGTGCATTTTCGATCCCACGCCGCTCATCCATCTCGTCGCCTGGACATCGGATCCCGCCGTGGTCTCCGTCCTGCTGCGCGCGGGAGCTGATGTTCACGTGCGCGACGACCGTGGCTTGCCCGACGGCTATGGCAGGAGAGGCTTCACGGCCCTGCACCGCGCTGCAGCGAATGGTACCCCGGGGGTAGTGCGTGCCCTGCTGGAGGCCGGTGCGGATCCCGACGCGGTGGGGTCTTCGGACGTGGGCATGGTTTGCGTCACCGGTCCCTGCGGACGGAGCTGGACCCCGTTGAACTCGGCGGCAGGGAATCTGGACCCCGGCGTCATGGAGACCCTGCTCGAGGCGGGAGCGGACCTCGACGCAGCCATGGAAAGGGGAACGCCACCGCTGCACGATGCGGCCGAGAACCCGAACCCCGCGGTTATCGCAGCCCTGTTGGATGCCGGAGCGGACGTGACTACTACCTTTTCGGGCGCCGAAACGCCGCTGCACATAGCCGCTAAATCGAACTCGAACGCCGCCGTGCTGAATCTCCTGGTGGAGGCCGGAGCCGACGTGAACGCGCGCGACTTCAGCGGCTACACGCCGCTTCACGTGGCCGCCGGGAACAACCCCAATCCCGAGATCGTGGCCGCGCTGATTGCCGCCGGGGCCGACGTCAATGCGCGGGACCCGGACGGGTACGTTCCCTCCGGGCGCAGGACGAACGACCGTACACCGCTGTTCATGGCGGCGGCCCCCCGGGGCGGGGCGACCTGGAACGCCCCGGTCGTCGAGGCGCTGGTGCGCGCCGGCGCGGACCTGGAGCAGACGGACGGGTCCGGCCGCACTCCGCTGCACGCGGCCGCGCTGTGGCATCCCGCCGTCTTTCCGTTGCTCGTGCTGCTGGGCGCCGATCCGAATGCGCGCGACGCGGAAGGCAGGACGCCGCTCGACTACGCGCTGGAGAACCGGTCGCTGGAGGGGCTGCCCGAGGTGCGGCGGATGCGGGAGAGCATGCGGGAGGCCGCGCAGAGTGGCGTGGGGCCGGAGTGAGCGGTGACGGCCACTGCCGCTGGAGTGGCTGTGCCGGGCAGCAGTAACCCGCAACACCCGCTGGACGCCGACACGGGTGTCCGCCCAGCTTGGTGGGAGCTCGCCGGCGGACCGGAAGAGGAAACAGGCCGCACTCCGACCGCGAAGGCGCGCCGGAATGTAAAGTGCGGTTGACAAGAAGTAATCGGAAGTTGACATGTGGAAGGCGATGAAACCGTTGAGCGGGCCGGTCACAGCGACCCTGCTGCTCCTCTCCGTCGGCTGCGCGGGAGCCCCCGAACCGGCCCCGACAGCAGCCCCGGAAGTGGACTCGGCGGCATACGCGCCAGCCGACCCGGCGGCGGATCCCCCGGCCGACCCGGCAGCGGATCCTCCGGCCACCACCACAACCCCGCCCACCTGCGACGACTGGGCCGAGTGGGACTTCTTCGAGTCGGCCTCGGCGGAGATCGTGCGGGCTTGTCTCCTGCAGGCGGGCGCAGACATCGCGGCGCGCGACCTCAACGGTGAAACGCCGCTCCATCTGGCTGCCAGGTTTAGGAAATGCGGCCGCCGTTGCGGCCCTGCTGGAAGCCGGGGCCGACGTGCATGCGACGAGCCACCCGAGCCGCGGCGGCGACACGCCCCTGCATGCCGCCGCCCGTCACGGTAGCGCGGAGATCGTGAATGCCCTGCTGGAAGCCGGGGCCGACGTGCATGCGACGAGCCACCCGAACCGCGGCGGCGACACGCCCCTGCATGCCGCCGCCCGTCACGGTAGCGCGGAGATCGTGAATGCTCTGCTGGACGCCGGAGCGGACGTCAATGTCGGCGCCGGCGGCTACGGGACGCCCCTGATGTCTGCAGCCGCACGCTCGGGCGGGACGATCAGCGGAGCCGTCAACGCCCTGCTGGAGGCGGGTGCCGACGTGAACCTCGCGAATTCGAGCGGCTCTACCCCCTTGCTGGCAGCCGCGACCGTCCCGGGCGAACAGTGGCAGTGGCCCCGCGGTGCTCGCGCCGAGGCGCCTTTGGCCCTCGGTGCGAGCACCGAGTTGCCTTTGAAGCTGTTGGCGTTGGGCGCGGATCCCAACGCGAGGGGCAGAGGGGGCGTGACCCCGCTCTACAGGACTGCCCTGGGCGTGACCGACGCCCCGAGGGTCATCCGCGCCCTGTTGGATGCGGGTGCGAACCCGCGCACTCTCACCGACAACGGTGCATCCGCGCTTCATGCCGCGGCCGAGCGCCGGCTAGCCCGCACACCCGAGGTGATAACCATGCTGGTGGACGCCGGATTGGACGTGAACGCCAGGAATGCGCGGGGGGAGACGCCACTGCACCTAGCGCGCACATACAACATCCTTCCGGCCGTGACCTCCGCGCTGCTGGACGCCGGGGCCGACCCCGGCGTGCGCGACTTGGCCGGCTCGACCCCGTTGCAGTTTGCGGCAAGCGTGGGATGGGACCGGCAGGTTTCCCTGCTGGCAGCGGCCGGCGCGGACGTCAACGCACGCGACAACCGTGGCCGGACCCCGCTCCACGTCGCCCGCAACCAGGCGACGATTCGCACTCTCCTGGGGCTGGGAGCCGATCCCGCCGCCCGGGACAGTGCGGGGACCTCGGCCGATCCGGCGGCCTGCGAGCGCTGGGGGAGCGAAGTTTTCTTCGCGTTCGCCACCGCCGACATCGTGGCCGGCTGCATCGCTGACGGAGCGGATGCGCACACCATCGCCGACGGGTCCGAGGCCACCGCCCTACTCTTCACTGCCGCCGCCTCGACGCCCGATCCCGCCGTCGTATCCATGTTGCTTGCAGCCGGGGCCGATGTCCGCGCTCGCGACGACTGGGAATACACGCCGCTGCACAAAGCCGCCCGGAGCGGTACGCCGAAGGTGGTGGGAGCGCTGCTGGAAGCCGGCGCGGATGTGGACGCATGGGCCAAGGGCTTCGGCATCGACTGGGGGTGGGGCTACACCCCGCTGCACTTGGCCGCTAGGTCGAACCCGGATCCCGAAGTCGCGCGGGCCCTGGTGGAGGCGGGCGCGGACCTCCAGGCCCCTGGCGAGGAAAGCTACTTTCGCGGCAATACCCCGCTCCACTACGCGGGGGACAATGCGAATCCCGATGTTGCGGCCGCACTGCTGAGTGCCGGGGCGGACGTCGGCGCCCTCTCGGCAACTGGCCGGACGCCCCTGCACGAGGCCGCCGCCAACGCCTCGAGCCCCGCGACGATCGAGCTCCTGGTCGCGGCCGGGGCCGACGTGAACGCGCTGGACTCAAGGGGCTACGCACCCCTGCACTCCGCAGCCTACTACAACCCCCGTCCGGAGATCGCGACCGCGTTGATCGCCGCCGGGGCCGACGTGAACGCGCGGGACCCCCACGGGTACGTTTCCCCCGGCCGCGCGGCAAACCACCTAACGCCGCTGCTCATGGCGCTGTATCGCGGCGGGTGGTTTATCGGGGGTCAGCCGATGCCCACCGGGCGCAATGTAGCGGTAGTGGAAGTGCTGGTGCGCGCCGGCGCGAAGATGGAGCAGGCGGACGAGTCCGGCCTAACCGCACTGCACATGGCAGCCATATGGACGCCCGACGCCTTCCCCCTGCTCCTGCGGCTCGGTGCCGATCCGAACGCAGTCGACGCGGACGGCAAGACGCCGTGGGACTACGCGCTGCGGAATCGGTCGCTGCACGGACTGGAGGAGGTGCGGCGAATGCGCGAGGAGATGCGGAGGGGCGGGGCGAAGCGGGAATGAGTCCGGCTTTCGGGCAAGCCACTGCCAAGACGCCGTCGCCGTCGCCCTCATCGACCCGTTCCGAATTGGCACCGCCCAGGGGCGACCGGAAGCTCACGGCGTGCGAAACGCGCACCGGCTACCGGGCGCACGGCTGAGCCGCGAGTCGAGGGTGGCGAGAGGGACATCCAGCGATTCCGCCAGCGCGACGTACCATGCGTCGTAGGGATTGACGTTTTCGCGGAGCGACCATGCCCGAAGGGCGAAGGGCTCGAAAGGGAACAGCCCGATTCGCAGGTCCAGAAGATCCCGGAGCGCGAGCGCCGCGAGACTCTGCGGGATCTCGTCGCGAAGCACCGCGCGCCGCAGCACGTTGGCCACCTCCACGGGCATGTGATGCGGAGCCGCCAACGGATCCGCGGCCATCTGCTCGGCGGCCCAAGTGCCCGTGGGTCCGCTATCGATCAGGGCGGACGTGACTACGGTCGCGTCGACGACCAGCGTCACCGGCGATCCGCGTCCCGGTACCTGAGAATGGAGGCCGCCGGGAGCCTCGTGCCGGCGAGCGCCTTGCGTTCCCGGATCCTATCCAGCACTTCATCGACATCCGGCCGGTCGGCGAGTTCGACGAGGGCCGCCCTCAGGTATGACTGGAGGGAGCGACCGTTGGCCGCGGCCCGCGAGGCGAGCACGCGACAGACTCCCTCGGGAACGTTCCGGATCGTTACGGATTTCGGCATACAAGCATTGTAGTTGCCATGCATGTATAATGCAAGCACGACTTCGGGTCCCCACGGCGGTAGCCGACACCGCGCCGCGTGGTCGTGGCGGGCCGGGCCGGGCCGGGACCTACAACGCTCGTGACAGTGTGACTTGAGCAAGCCCCCGACTTGCCTTACCTTTCGCCCCCCGCAGCGCAAGGCGGGTTCGGAGCCACCCGGCCCTTCGGACCGCCGGCGCCGTGGCGCACGCCCCCATCGTCTAGTGGACTAGGATACCTGGTTCTCAGCCAGGAGACCGGGG